>JALVWW010000326.1:0-10943 GCA_027023175.1 Campylobacterales bacterium | reverse complement strand
GAAAAGAGGAAGAGCGATACTCAAGACGGGTAAGCATGGAAGAGATTGAGAAACACGGCTTCAATCTCAATATCTCCCGCTATGTCAGCACAGCCAAACCAGAGCCGATTATAGATATAAAAGAGGCAAATAGAGAGATTAAAACCTTAGAAGAAGAGATACAAAAGGCAAAAGAGGAGCATAATAGCTATTTGAAAGAGTTAGGACTTGATACAATCGTTTAAGATTTGTATCAAATAAGTCAACCTGATATTAAAATTAATCTTTATCCTGCCTAATCAAGTTTGGTTATTATTGCCATACTTTTATTAAAAACAGGGTTTTAAGATTTGGTTTGGTATAATATCCTCTTGTAAATCTTGGGAGGATAAAAAATGTGGTTGGAAGATGATGATATATTCGGTGGGAAGCCGGAGGATAAATTTTTTGATATAGTTTATAATGCCAATAGAAATTTAGTCCAAAATGAGCTTATAAATGCGACTACAAAAAGTGCGGCTATGGAGCTTTTGCTTGAGGAGATGTTGGGTGAAGAAAAGGATATAGAGGGTATCATAGCAAACTATATTTTAAACAATCAAGATAAAGTTAATAATAGAATAAATGATCTATATATCGAAATGATGGGGAATATCTTAAGTCAAAATGAGTAAAATTGTTTGGATATTTCTTTTTTGTTTTTTAGAGTTAAATGCAGCTAAGTGGAAATATCAGTATCAATTTATTTTAAAAAAAGATCAGATAGCAAAGGTTAAGATATCATACAGGGATAAAAAAGTTTTTTTAAGAGACGGTGAGTTTGACTTTAGGTGGACATTGTACAAAAATGGTGCACTTACCACATTTAGCTCCTATCAAAAAGTCAAATCCCAGCATATTTTATATGAAGGGTACAGATTAAACAGTTTTGAAGTTGAGCTTGTGCCAAGAGGTACAAACCAATTGGACAGGATATATCTTTTGGTTGTTTTTGAATCATTTGATAAAAAAAATAAAACCGCTACTGTGGATATGTTTATCAAGGATGATAATGTTAAAACATTGGCCGAGTTTATTGACCCAAATGCTAAGGAGATAAATGCTACTAAGTAAAGTTGATGAAAATATTGAAAAATTTATAACAGATTTAAATGATGATAAAGTAAGCGAACTTTATAAAAAAATATCTTCAGGAAAAAAGCTTCGAGCCAAGTTGATTTTAAAAATTGCCGCAAAAGAAGCAAGCAGAGCTGTAGTGCTTGCCTCTATAGTTGAAATGATACATGCAGCAAGTCTTTTGCATGATGATGTGATAGATGATGCCGATACCAGAAGAGGTCAAAAATCTATCAATGCTATTTACGGGGATAAAACAGCTATAATGTTTGGAGATATTTTGTATTCAAAGGCTTTTTACGAGCTTTGTAATTTTCCAAAAGATATTTCTCAAAGCATATCTGAGGCTGTTTCCAAGCTTTCAGTAGGTGAACTTTTGGATGTTGAACTCTCTAAAGAATTTAATAGTGACAAAGAAAAATATTTTGATATGATTTATAAAAAAACTGCTTCACTTATAGAGGCTGCATCATATTCTGCTGCATTTTTGGCTGGAGCCCAGAGCGATAAGTTTGCCTTATATGGGAAAAATCTAGGACTAGCTTTTCAAATTATTGATGATATTTTAGATATTGTAAGTGATGATAAAACACTTGGCAAGCCCTCAATGAATGACTATAAAGAGGGGAAAACAACCCTGCCTTATATATATCTGTATGAAAAACTTGACAGTGATGAAAAAAATAGACTTTTGAGCCTATTTAAAAAAGAGTTAAATGACAATGATAAAAAGTGGATAAAACAAAAGATGCAAGCTACAGGAGCACTTAAAGAGTGCTTTACTTTAGTAGAAAGACTGGGAAACGAGGCATTAAATAGCATAAAAGAGTACAAAAACCAAGATCTCGAAAAAATCATAAAAGATATGATTGACAGAGAGTATTAAGGATGGATTTATGAACTACTTGATAGTCAGCTATTCACATAAAAACAGTGATATAGCTACAAGAGAAAAGATAGCATTTAACAGTGATGAAAAGAAGATAGATTTTTCACAAAAACTTTTAAAACACTCGGATATCAATGAAGTTTTGATACTTTCAACCTGCAACAGAGTTGAAATTTTTGCAAGTGTTAAAAACTGCTCAAGTGCATTGGAGCATATTTTTTGCGAATTATCAGAATTTTCATCCCTTAGTAAAGATGAGCTTGAAGGAAGAGCAGACATATATGAAGACAACGGTGCAATTCATCATATATTTTCTGTGGCATCTTCGCTTGACAGTGTGGTGGTCGGCGAAACTCAAATAGTAGGGCAGATAAAAGACGCTTTTAAATTCTGTTTTGACCATGGTTTTTGTTCGCAAAAAATTGCAAGAGTCATGCACCATACTTTTAGATGTGCCGCAGCAGTGAGAAGCAGTACCGAGATAAGTTCATCCCCCGTTTCTATATCAAGTGTAGCCGTAAACAAGGCAAAAGAGTTGGCTGGAGGTTCTCTTGCCGGATTTTCCGCCATTGTTGTAGGTGCAGGAGAGATGAGCAGGATTTGTGCCGAATATTTGATAAAAAACGGTTGTAATGTCATTATAATAAACAGAGATATTAAAAAAGCAGAAGAGTTGGCAAAAGCTTTGGGTGAAACAACCATAGCAGAAGGTTTTGATAAAATAGAGAGCTTTATAAACAAATATCGTTTTTTATTTAGTGCTACAAGCTCTGATAAGCACATTATAAAAAGCGATATGGTTAAAGAAGTTGATTTTGAGAGGCACTGGTTTGATATAGCAGTTCCAAGAGATATAGAAGAAGCCTGCAAAGAAAAAAATATCAATCTTTTCAGTGTTGATGACTTAAAGGGTGTAGTTTCACAAAACAAGGCTTTTAGAGAAAAACAAGCAGGTATCGCTTTTTCAATTATTGGAAGATTTACCGTCGAATTTTATAAATGGCTTCAAACACTGCAGGTCGAGCCTATCATAAAAAGAATGAGAGAGATGGCAAAAAGAAGTGCCCAAAAAGAGTTGGAGCGTGCAGTAAAAAAAGGGTATCTTCCAAAAGAGCACAAAGATGAAGTTGAAAAGATACTTCATCAGGCATTCAATACATTTTTACACAAACCTACCTGTAATTTAAAAAAAGTAGCTGAAGACCCTGAATTTGATACGATAGTTCAATCTTTTCAGTATCTTTTCGGTATCAATGAGGAACAAAAGAAACAAATGAATATGTATAAATGTGAATATCATATGGAAAAGGGGCCGTCCAATCATCCCCGCAAGGAGCAGTAAGTGAGATTTTCAAAATGTTTTATCCCAACAACAAAAGAGGCACCAAGTGATGCTGTACTTCCTAGTCATAAACTTTTAGTGCAAGCCGGATTTATTTCCCAAGTTGGTAGTGGAATATATAACTTTTTACCTTTGGGAAAAATTGTCTTAGAAAAAATAAGAAAAGTTGTCAAAGAGGAGTTGGACAAAGCCGGTTGCCAAGAGGTTCAATTAGGATTTGTTACTCCAGGTGAGCTTTGGAAAGAGAGCGGTAGGTTTGTAAAATATGGAAAAGAGCTTTTAAGACTCAAAGATAGAAAAGATAATGAGTTTGTTTTAAGTCCGACTGCCGAAGAGATGATGGTGGATATGGTTAGAAACAGGGTCAAAAGCTATAAACAACTCCCTCTTCATCTTTATCAAATCAATACAAAATTCCGCGATGAGGCAAGACCTAGATTTGGACTCTTGAGAGGCAGAGAGTTTTTGATGGAAGACGGCTATAGTTTTCATGACAGTTTTGAAGATTTGGATAGAGAGTTCAACCTAATGGAAGAGACTTACTCTAAAATATTTACAAGATTGGGGCTTGATTTTAGAGTGGTTGATGCAGATAGCGGTGCGATAGGAGGAACTGGAAGTAAAGAGTTTATGGTTTTAGCTCAAAATGGAGAAGATGATATCATTATTTGTGACGGATGTGATTATGCGGCAAATATAGAAGTAGCTTCAAGAGCTAAAAGAGTTCCTCCTTATGAAGAGAAGCCTGAAATGACTCCAGGTGATTTTTACACGCCCGATGTTAAAACCATAGAAGCTTTAGCAGAATTTTTTATGATAGAGCCGTACTATCTTATGAAAGCTGTGGCTAAAAAGGCTCTTTTTGAAGATGGCAGTTCAAAAGTTGTTATATACTTTTTAAGAGGTGATGATCAACTTGAAGAAACTAAAGCATTAAATGCTGTAGATGCGTTAGAGCTTATAGATATAAGTGAAGATGAGTTGAAAGAGTTGGGAGTAACTCCAGGTTTTATAGGTCCTGAGGTAAAAAATGTAGAAGTTATTATAGATATTGACCTAAAAGATGACGATACCTTGATATGTGGAGCAAATAAAGAGGATTATCATTTTGTGGGATACTCTTTAAAAGATAAGTTTCAAGATAGATTTTATGATATTGCCGAAGTTAGTGAAAACGACAAATGTAAAGAGTGTGGCGGCAAGCTTTCTCGAACAAAGGGGATAGAAGTAGGTCATATCTTTAAGTTAGGCGATAGATACTCTGCTCCTATGCAAGCACACTTTTTAGATCAAAACGGTAAAGCCAAGCCTTTTATTATGGGAACTTACGGTATAGGAGTAAGTAGACTAGAAGCTGTTATCATAGAGCAATCTCATGATGAAAAGGGTTGTATTTGGACAAAAGAGAGTGCTCCTTTTATGTTAGATATCATAGTATCAAATCCTAAAAATGAAGATGAGCTTAAATTTGCCGATAAAATTTATAATGAATTAATCTCTATGAATAAAGAGGTTATAATTGATGATAGAAAAGAGAGATTTGGTTTTAAGATAAAAGACTTCGAGCTTATAGGTTTTCCATATGCATTGATAGTCGGTAAATCACTCAAAGAGGGAAAAGTAGAGTTAGTTGATAGAAAAACACTTGAAAAGTTGGTTTTAGATAAAGATGAAGTTATTGAAAAATTAAAAGAAAGGATTTAGGGCTTAGGTTTTAGGATTTAGAAGTTTCTAATCACGAATCACTAATCACGAATTACGGAAGTATAATGGTTTATTTTTTAATATATCTCTTTTTAGAGATAACAGTTACACTTAATATTGCGGCAAAGATCGGATCTTTTGCAACTTTTATTGAGGTGATAGTTTCGGCTATTGCAGGTTTTATTATTATTGCAAATATTGGTAACAGTTTTTCAGAGAGTTTTGCCGCATTAGCTCAAAGAAGGATAACAGAAGAGGAGTTTTTGCAACTACATCTATTTATGTTTATAGGTGCAATTTTGCTGATAATTCCTGGATTTTTAAGTGATATAGTTGGAATTTTGTTTCAGTTTCCATATATTGGACTTATGATAACAAAGAGATTTTACAGATTTAAAAACAATCAAGAAAAAAGGAGTGATGATGTCATTGATGTCGAGGTTATTGATCATATGGATCAGTAGTGTTGCATTTTTATTTGCAGGGGGAGTTTCAACAAAAGATAAAGTTCAAAATTTTTTAAAAACTTCCATAAAACCAAATAAAAATATAAAAGTTTTAAATTTTCATATTGCAAAAGTAGTAGATCTTAAAGATGTACCGGGCTGGAAGGCTTATATACTTACTATTGATCTAGAGTTGCTGAAGCAAAACAATAGAGTGATAACTATAAAAGATGTTATATTTTCAAATGGTAAATACTTAAGCAGAGCTTTTGTAGATATTGATACAAAGAAAAAGCTGAAAGATAAAATTCTTAAAAGCTTTTCACCTGATGCACCGCTTTCGTACTATGATGACGAACATCTACTTTATGGAAATAAAAATGCAAAGTATAAAGTACTGGTTTTTAGCGATCCGCAGTGTCCGTTTTGCCAAGATTTTGTTCCGGACTTGATGAAATTTGTTAAAAAACACCCAAAAGATTTTGCTTTATACTATTACCATATGCCTTTATCAATCCATCCAGGATCAGATACTATTGTAAAAGCTGAAATGGTAGCACAAAAAAAAGGATATAAAGATATAGATTTAAAAGTCTATGAGGCTCAATTTGATATGGATACAAAAGATCCAAAAAAAGTTTTAAAAGCATTCAATAAAAAACTAAAAACAAATATTACTCTTGATGATATCAAAGATAAAAATGTATTGAAAAGATTTAGTGATGATTTGTATAAGGCAAATAAAATATTAGTAAGCGGTACTCCAAGTATTTATGTCAATGGTAAGTATGATATCGGTAGAGAAAAGATGCAGCATCTCATGGATACCTATGGTCTTAAATAAGGAATTAAAATAGAGGGATAAAGGAGCAATGAAGTGGAAAAGTTAATTATAGCTACAAGAGCTAGTGATCTTGCTCTTTGGCAAGCATATCATATCAAAGATAAAATAGAGAAAAAATTTCCCTCTATTGAAGTTGAATTAAATAAAATTACAAGTCAGGGTGACAAAATACTTGACAAACCTTTGGCATTGATAGGTGGAAAGGGACACTTTACCAAAGAGCTTGAAGATGAAATGCTTGCGGGTAATGCGGATATGGCAGTACATTCTTTAAAAGATGTACCTACTTTCATACCGGATGGTTTGGAGCTTGTTGCCATAACAAAAAGAGAAGACCAAAGTGATGTTTTTTTATCACATAAATATAAAAGTTTTGAAGATTTGCCCAAAAATGCCGTAATAGGAACAACAAGCCTTAGAAGAAGAATGCAGCTTAAAGCTATCAGAAGTGATCTTGTTATGAAAGACTTAAGAGGAAATGTCAACACAAGGCTTAGAAAATTGAAAGAGGGACAGTATGACGCTATAGTTTTAGCCTATATAGGTTTACATAGACTTGACCTTCTAAAAGATATTCCTTATGTACAAAAACTTCTGACATCCATGATGCTTCCTCCTATGGGACAGGCAGCTTTAGGTATAGAGATAGTTGAAGGCAATGAAAAACTATACGAGATAGCTTCATATCTCAATGACCCTGATACGGCACTCTGCACAAAACAGGAGAGAGATTTTGTAAGAGCGATTGGCGCGGGATGTTCGGCTCCTGTTGCGGTAAATGCGACCATAGAAGATGAAAAAGTTACCATAAGAGCCATGATAGGTTACCCTGACGGAACCAATATCTTAAAAGACGAACTAAGAGCGAGCAAAGAAAGAGCGGGAAGTCTTGGCAATATGCTAGCATTTAATATGATAAAAAACGGTGCTTTAAATATACTAAAAGGTGCTGAAAAAATAGCATTTAAAGATGAGAGAGCGGAGAGGATTTAGAATTAAAAATGAAAAATGAAAAATGAAAAATTTTAGTTGCAGGAGTAAAATTGAAAAGAGTTATTGAGTTGTTGAAAGAGAATGATTTACTTAGAGTTATTGACGATGAAGTTGATATCGACCTTGAGATAGCTCATATAGCTTATGTTGAAGTTAAAAAAGATGACTCGAAGGCTCTTTTGTTTACTAATGTTGTATCTAAAAGGCTTAATAAAAAGTTTGATATACCGGTACTGATGAATGTTTTCGGTTCTTTTAAAGCAACTGAGCTTATATTTGGTAAGAAACCGCAAGATGTTGCAGAGTTTATTGAAGAGCTTTTGCACTTAAAGCCACCTACCGGATTTGCTAAAAAGATTGAAATGTTTGCGAAACTTTTTGAGCTTAGAAAAGTTTTTCCAAAAAGAAGTAGTAAAAGAGGTGAGTGCCAAGAGATAACTTATAAAGAAAATGAAGTAAATCTTTTTGATTTACCCATTTTAAAAACTTGGCCTGAAGATGGCGGGGCTTTTATCACTATGGGGCAAGTTTATACTCAAAGCCTGGATGGTACTAAGCAAAATCTAGGAATGTATAGACTTCAAGTTTACGATAAAAATAGACTCGGTATGCATTGGCAGATACATAAAGACTCAGCTCACTTCTTTCATGAGTATAAAAAAGCTGATCAAAAGATGCCCGTATCTATCGCCATCGGTGGAGATCCTCTATATATCTGGTGCGGTCAAGCACCTATGCCAAACGGAATGTTTGAACTTCTTTTGTATGGTCTAATAAAAGAAGAAAATCCTCTTCTTGTAAAATCTTTAACAAATCCTATCTATATACCAAAAGATGTAGATATAGTCATAGAAGGGTGGGTAGATCCTAAAAAGCTTGAGATAGAGGGTCCTTTTGGAGACCATACAGGGTACTACACTCTAAAAGAGCCGTATCCGGTTATGGATGTAAGCTGTATCACTCACAAAAAAGAGCCTGTTTATCAAGCTACTGTTGTAGGCAAGCCGCCACTGGAAGACAAATATATGGGTTGGGCAACCGAGAGGATATTTTTACCGCTTTTAAAGACTACAGCTCCGGATTTGATAGACTATAAAATGCCTGAAAACGGAGTATTTCACAACCTGATATTGGCCAAAATGAATGTAATGTATCCGGGTCATGCAAAGCAGTTTATGCATGCATTTTGGGGAGTAGGGCAGATGAGCTTTGTAAAGCATGCTATATTTGTCGGAAATGATGCACCTGAACTTGAAAACTATGATGAATTGAGTGATTATATACTTGATAGGATAAGCGTAGAAAATATTATCATATCTGAAGGTGTATGCGATGCTTTAGATCACTCAAGTCCTACTTATGCGTATGGTGGAAAGTTGGGAGTTGACTGCACAAATGACAGTGTAAATTTTCCTCAAAAAAATATCATATCTGATAAAGAGTTGTTTGAAAAGGTATCTAAAATTTCAAAAGACATAACAGAGATAAAACAGTATAAAACATATACAAAGACTCCTATAGCTATCTTGAAGATAAAAAAAACTAAACCGGTTTATGAGTTTTATAAGGAGTTGGAAGCCATAAAAGAGCATACCAAACTTTTGGTATTTGTAGATGATGAAAAAAACTCCATTGATAATCCATATATGCTCATATGGAGAGTGGCAAACAATATAGATGCCAAGAGAGATATATATCTCATAGAAGAGTTTATAGGCATAAATGCTACCAATAAAAATAAACTTGATGGCTACGATAGAGAGTGGCCGGGTGATACTGACTGTGACAAAGATATTATAAAAAATTTGATAGATAAAAAACTGATAGATGCGGATAAGATATTTTTAGAAAAATTTCAAATTTAAAGTTTTCTTCTTCAATCTAAAAATTTTTTTGTTTTTTCAAGTTTTTGCATTTGAGAAAGTATATTTTTTTGTTCAATTTTTAGCAAGTTATTTGCAGCTTTAATGAGAGCCAAAGCTTCCTGGCTCTCATTAAGTGTTTTAAATTGAGGAATGTTTTTACTTAATTTCTCTAATTGAGCAAAGTTTTTGTTGACAATAGATAGTTTGAGGTCGCTAATCCAACTATTTTTTTGCATTTATTTCTCTCCATGCCTCAAGTAATCCTTTTGTAACTTTATTTACAGTATCTAAATCCTCTGTTGAGTTTTTTATATTTGCAGATGATAAAAGTTGTATTTGATGCAGATAAAGACCATGGAGATATTTGGCAATTTCGCCCCCGTCAAAATTTATAGAATTTATTAACTCTACAAATATATTTACAGATCTATTAATCCAGTATGATTTTTTCTCATAATTTTTCTCATTTATAGCTTTTTTTGCCTGAAAATTAAATCTCAATACTCCTTCATATAGCATTTCTACAAGTCTTTCTTTTGATTCTATGGATATATTGTTTTGTGTGTATTCATTATAAGCTAAATTGGTTCTCATTGTCTATCCTTCTTTAATTATCTTTTGTAAGACTGTCTATTTGCATTTGTAGAGACTGTGCTTGAGCATTATAATTTGATATAATACTATCATAAGCTGCAAATTTTTGAGCAAGTATATCATACTTATCTTCAATGCGCTTTGTTTGGATATCTTTTTGTTCATTTAAAGCTTTAATATCACCATCAAGATAATTTTTATAAAGTTTGACTTCACTATTGCTATCCATAAAAATTGATTGTAACTCATCATTTAGCTTAACAAACAACCCATCATCAGGGTGCGTTTCAGTACCTCCTTCAAAAAAATCTTTAACACTTTCAGGGTCTGTTTGAACTTTATTATCAAAAATAGATTCATCAAGTTCTAAGTGACCTGTGCTATTTTGTGTAATACCAAAATCAGCTAGTGAAACTCCGCTAGAATCATAACTAAAGACAATACTATTTATATCATATTTGATGCCTCTTATTTGGCTGACACCTTGAAAAACACCCTGTTCGCCTGTTGTAGCGTCGTATTTTGTAGTTTGGTCAAGATTATCTACTAAGTCATTATAGGCAGAAATAAAGGATTGGACACTATTTTTTAAGCTATCGGTATCTTGTGAGATATTGATAGTTGTTACTCCGGTATCAACAAGGTTGATATCAACTCCTACTATAAGATCACTAATATCATTTGTACTTCTTGTAATGCTAACACCGTTATAAGTAAAATGAGCATCTTGGGCACCATCTCCTACTGTTGTGAGCCCCAAGTCATCAGCAGCCGTTCCTCCTCCTGTGGAAGTTACTGTGATAGCATTATCAGCTCCGGTATCAGTTGATTTTAAGACAAGTTTATAGGGATTGTCTCCTCCTACATTTAAGATAGAGGCACTCATTGTACCGTTTGAGCTATCATTTATCATCTCTTCAAGCTGAGAAATAGTAGTATTTTCATCAACATCTATGCTGAAGGATTCACCACTAGCCAACTCAAATTTGAGCGTATCGGCACTACTTGTAAATGTAGAGTCTTCACTACTAAATGCATTTGACTCTTGTACATCATTTGTAGCAATATTGGCCACATCTAATGTTATCGTTTGTGAACTCACACCATCTTGAACATTTGCGGTAGCAGATGACCCAACAGTATCTACAGCAACTTTTGAGTAAATATTGTC
>JALVWW010000325.1 GCA_027023175.1 Campylobacterales bacterium | reverse complement strand
GCTTGTAAAAGCTACCATAGGTCAATTTAGTTCTGATAATTTTAGTGATAAGCCTGATTTTATCATATCCCCTACAACATGTGATCAAAAGTCAAAGTCCGGTGCAATTATACAACAAATGGGTTATGCTTTATATGATATGGAGTTTCCAAGGACAAAGGAGAGTGAAGAGAGTAGAGAGTATTGGAGGAGAAGTGTTAGAAAATTTACTAAAGAGTTGTCTAAAAATTTAGGTGTTAAACTTACTAGAAAAAAGCTTAAAAAAACTATACAAAAGATAGGATATGCTCAATATCTTTATCATCAGCTAAATTCTCTTAGAAAAAGTAGCAACCCCCCTTTGTTGGGTGTGGATATGTTTTTAGTTACAAATGCTTTTTTCTTCGATAGACTGGATAATTGGATAGAAGCGGTACAAAAACTTATAAAAGAGTGTGAACCAAAATCCAAAGAGGAGAATGTGTTGCATAAAAACAGTCCAAGGATTGTTTACACAGGCTCACCTCCGATATTTCCCAATCTTAAAATTCCTCTCATCATAGAGCAATCTGATGGGTTGATAGTGGCAGATGAGACTTGCAGTTCAAACAGAATGTTTAATGATATGGTAAGTGTTGATGAGTGGTTCTTGTATGATATGGTAGATGCTATTTCAGATAGATACCTTAAAGGTTGTACTTGTCCGATTTTTACAAAAAATCATGATCGTATAAGACGGATAATAGATTTGGTTAAAGAGTATAATGCCGAGGGTGTAGTATATCAAGCATTTGCCGGATGTCAAGTATATGAAATGGAACAAAGAAGTGTTTTAAATGCGATGGAGGAGGCGGGTATTCCTGTGCTATATCTCGAGAGTGATTATAGTCCTAGTCATTTGGGGCAATTAACTACTAGGATAGAGGCTTTTATAGAATCACTTAAAAACAGAAGGAGAAAAAGATAATGCAATATTTTGCAGGGATAGACATAGGCTCAACCGCTATAAAGATAGCAATAATAGATGAAGATAAAAATTTGGTAGGACAAAAGATAAGTGCTAGTGGGAGTATGTTCTATAAATATGCTCAAGAAGCATTGGCAGAACTTTTGAACTCTTTGGGAATAAAAGATGATGAGTTAGTTTATATAGTTGCAACAGGATATGGAAGAAAACTTTTTAAAGAGGCAAATGAAAAAATTAGTGAGATTACAGCAAATGCTATAGGAGCTAGAGCAGCTGCTAAAGGTGAGTGCGATATAAAGACTATTATCAACATAGGTGGACAAGACTCAAAAGCTATCTCCTTGGATAATGAAGGAAATGTTATCAATTTTGCTATGAATGATAGATGTGCCGCGGGTACCGGAAAATTTTTAGATGTGGTAGCTATGAATCTTGAAATAGGAGTAGATGAGCTTGGCAAGTATCACTTTATGTCTAAAGGAACACCATTGTCTATAAATAGCACTTGTGCAGTTTTTGCTGAGTCTGAGATCATTGGTTTGCTTGGCAACAATCACTCTATTGAAGATATAGTTGCCGGAGTTCACTATTCAATTGCAAAAAGGATTATAAAACTTGTAAAAAGAGTAGGTATAAAAGAGGCTATCTATTTTGATGGCGGACCTGCACTAAACGAGGGGCTTGTAAATGCTATAGAAAATGAATTGTCTAAAGAGATATATATACCAAAACATCCTCAAATCACCACAGCATTCGGTGCAGCTATACTGGCAAGTGAATCTTATAGTTATCTACAAAATAGCTAGGATGATATAAAAAATGTTTGAGAGAATGCTTAAGTTTTTTATAGAAAATTATAAGCTTAATTATATACTTTTCTTTTTGGTTTTTGGAGTAGGTATCTATAGCTATATGCTTTTACCAAAAGAGGTTTCTCCTGTTATTGAACCTGATTCTATAACTATTAGAGGCGGTTATAGCGGAGCATCATTGGAGGCACTCAATAAAATAGCGGTTGAAGAGATAGAGGCGGAAGTGCAAAATATAGATGGGATAGATACTATCTCTTCGAGAATAGTGCCGGGGAGATTCTCTATCACACTTGAACTTAAAAAGGGAGTAGATAAAGAGAAAGTCTTAAAAGATGTGGATGATGCTATAACACTGGTAAAGCCGGATCTTCCAAGCGATATGGATGAACCCACAACAAGTACCGTTGCTCATGCAAGGGGACTTATGCAAGTATCCATATATAGCAAAACCATAAGTAGAGATAAACTTATAGAGGAAGCAAAAGAGTTAAGACTAAAGCTTTTAAGGATAAAAGATATATCAAATGTAACCATTTTTGGTGATTCTGATATGTATTATGAAGTATTGATTGATGACAAAAAGGCTGAAGCGTATGGCTTGACTCAAAAGCAGATCATAGATGTGATATCCAATATATCCTATATCTTTCCGCTTGGGAAAATAAAGAGTCATAAACAGGAGTATTATATATCTCTTGAAAACAAAAAGCATGTTTTAGACGAATTAAAGAAAACTTTTATAAATATAGACAATAAAATCATACCATTGAAAGATGTAGCTATCATAAAAAAAAGATATAGTGACTCTTCAACACTAGCTAGTATGAATGGTAAAAACTCTATAACTCTCTCAATTTCGCAAAATCCACAAGGTAATGCTATAGATATTTCCCAAAAAGTTAAAAAACTTATTAAAAAACTTGAAAAGCAGGGAATTGAGTATGATATAAGAAATGATTATTCAACGGTTATCAAAGATAGACTAGATATAGTCATCTCAAATATTTTGATGGGAATAATCTTGATAACACTTTTAACATCAGTGCTGATAAATATAAGAATGGCTATGGTGATAGCATTAGGAATTCCCACATCATTTGTATTGGGGGCTATATATTTTTATATAACAGGATATAGCATCAATATAAATTCTCTCATAGGAGTGCTTATAGCCATAGGTATTATAGTAGATGATGCGATAGTAATAAGTGAAAATATTCAGCAGTATATTGAAAAGGGATTTCCTCCAAAAGAGGCAGCTTTACTTGGTACAAAGGAGATGGCTAAGCCCGTAGTTATAGCATCTTTAACAACTATTTTTGCTTTTATTCCTCTTTTGATGCTTACAGGAAGACTTGGACAGATAATGGAGTTGATACCAATTGCTATCAGTGTTTTGGTTATTGCTTCATTAATTGAATCTTTTTTGTTTTTGCCTATTCATTCAGCCCATATGTTAAATAAAAACTCCAGGACCCTTTCTTGGAAAGGGATAAGTGCATTTTATTCAAAAGTGCTTAAAATAGTTATAGACCATAAATTTCTATTTTTGGGTATATTTTTGATTTTGACACCGCTTTTGATGTATAATAGTTTAAAGCATTTGAGATTTAAAATGTTTGAACCGTTTGATTCTACTTCAGTAAGCATAACATATAAAGCTTCAAAAGATACAACCCTTCAAGACTCTATAAAGATAGTACAAAGCATAGAAAAAGATCTTTTAAAACATAAAAAAGAGTTTTTTATAGATTATGTAAGCTCAACTGCCGGTTATAGAAGAAGTGCAGCCGGAGGAGCTGAGATGTATCCTTATGTCGGTTATATTTCTCTTTATCTGCAAAAAAAGGCACCTATGAACTTTCTTGAAAAATACATAACACCATATCTGAGTTTTTATTATGATAAAAAAGGTAGAGTACGAACAGAAAATTCAAGACAAATATCAAGAAAGCTAAGAAAGTTTATAAAAAAACAGGGATATAAACAAAAATTTCATTTAAGAGAGATAAATACACTTGAAAGAAGAATGGGGCATGCAAGAACAGATATAATGGTCGGAGTTATAGGTTCGGATTATAAAAAAGTTATATCAAGTATAAAAAAATTAAAAAATAAACTTAGAAAGATCAAGGCAGTTAAATTTGTAAGTGATAATATGAAGTTTGGTTCAAGTGAGATAAAATTGATTTTGAACTCTTACGGTAAACAGCTTGGTGTTACTCAGAAATATTTGGGTAATTATATAGCTGATCTTTATCTTGAAAAGAAAAAAGGTGTTATTTCTGATGAAAAAGGAGTGCTGGATATAAAAGTTTCATCTGAGTATAAAAATAGTATAAAAGATTTTAATACTCTAAAAATTGCATTAAAAAATGGTCAAATGGTTATGCTTAAAGATATATGTGATTTTAATATTACAAGATCTTTAGAAAAATTGACAAAAGATGATGGTGATGTAACTTTTTATGTCTATGCAAATGTAGATCAGGATATAAATACTACCGGTGAAGTGATGAAGATGATTATGCCGACTTTAAAAGAGATCAAAAAAAGTGGCTTAAGATATAAGTTAAGAGGTGAATATAGACAGAAAAAAATATTGCAAAAAGATATGTTTAAAGCTATTATCATAGCAATAGTGCTTATCTTTTTGTCTATACTTTATCTTTTTAATTCTATAAAAGAGACACTTATCATAATGAGTGTAATTCCACTTTCATTTTTAGGTGTACTTTTGGGGCATCAAATAATGGGGTTTGATCTGTCTATTCCTTCGATAGTAGGAGCATTGGGTCTAGCCGGTGTTATTGTTAATGACGGTATATTGATGCTTGCAATCATAAAAACAGCAAAAACAAAAGATGAGATAGCAACTCTTGCTTCAAGAAGGTTTAGACCTATTATTCTAACAACAGTTACGACTGTCATAGGACTTTCATCTTTGATATTTTTTGCTACAGGTCAGGCGGTTACCTTTCAGCCTCTAGCTATATCATTGGGGTTTGGTTTGATTTGGGGAACGATACTAAATCTTTTTTATCTTCCTTCAATATATGCTTTAAAAAAATATAAATAATAGGAGTTGAAATGAATATAGGATTGGTAAAAGAGTTTGTTGACTATGGAACAATAGGAACATTGGGTTTGATGAGTTTTTTATCTATTTGGCTTTATATTGAGAGATTGCTTTTTTTTAGAAAACTTGATGTATCTAAATATAAAAAGAAACAACAATTAGAGATAGATATAACTAAAAATATATCTATTATTTCATCTTTTGGGGCAAATGCACCTTATATCGGGCTTTTGGGAACAGTTTTTGGAATTATCATAACATTTTATACAATGGGAATGAGTTCAAACATAGATGCTAAAACCATTATGGCATCATTAGCCCTTGCTCTAAAAGCAACTGCAATGGGACTTATAGTAGCAATTCCGTCAATGATGTTTTATAATCATTTAGCAAGAAAGATAGAAGTTATTATTGCACTTTGGGAGATGCGAAAGGAAGATGACTGTGAAAGTTAAAAAATTTGACTCAATGAATGTTGTACCTTTTATAGATATTATGTTGGTGCTATTGGCAATTGTTTTAACAACAGCTACTTTCATTGCAAAGGGGATAATTCCGGTTGACTTGAGCGAAGGTAAAAGCTCAGATGCATTTAAAGAGCAAAAGACACTTGTTATCACAATAAAACCAAATGGAGATATATATTTCAATAAAGATATGGTTTTAGAAGAACAAATTGCCAAAAAATTAAAATTATACAAGAAAGAAACCCCGGTAAATCTTAACTGTGATAGAAGCTCAAAGTATGAATATTTTGTCCATGTAATAGATGTGCTTAAACAAGAAGGATATACAAACCTAAGGATAGTAACCAAGTATGAATAAAAATAGATATACTTTATCCTTTTTTATAACACTATTTTTATATATTGCTATTATAGTGCCGCTTGTGCTGAGTTCAAGCTTTGAAAAAAGTTGTTTGCCCATCAAAAAAGAAACAGTTGTGAGGATAAAAGTAGTTAGGCAAGTTTGCCCAAAAGCAAAACAAGTGGTAAAAAAAGTTATTGCAACCAAACCAAAACCGAAGCCAAAACCAAAACCGAAACCGAAACCAAAGCCGAAACCAAAGCCGAAACCAAAGCCGAAACCAAAGCCGAAACCAAAACCGAAGCCAAAACCGAAGCCAAAGCCGAAACCAAAACCGAAGCCAAAGCCGAAGCCAAAGCCGAAACCAAAGCCGAAACCAAAACCAAAGCCACAACCAAAGCCAAAAGTAGAGGAAAAAGTTGAGAAAAAAGAGAAAAATATTGAAAAAAAGGAAGTTGTTGAACAAATTCAAGAAGTAGTTAAAGCGGCACCTAAGAAG
>JALVWW010000324.1 GCA_027023175.1 Campylobacterales bacterium | reverse complement strand
TAAAGGCTCAGTTCAAAAAAAGATCGGTAAGTAAGGTGTAAATGATGGGAAAATCAACATTAAAATTTATAAGACTTTCACCTACAAAAGCTAGACTAATCGCTAGAGAAGTTCAAGGTATGAATGCAGAACTTGCACTTGCCAGTTTGGAATTTATGCCAAACAAAGCTGCAAGAGTTATCTCTAAAGTCATAGCAAGTGCTGTTGCAAACGGTGGTTATGAGCCTGAAGAGGTAGTTATAAGTTCTTGCAGAGTAGATCGTGGTCCGGTTCTTAAGAGATTTAGACCAAGAGCAAGAGGTAGAGCAACTCCAATAAGAAAGCCCACTTCTCATGTGTTTGTGGAAGTATCAAAAGAAATGAAGAAGGATAAGTAGTATGGGACAAAAAGTAAATCCTATCGGACTAAGATTAGGAATCAATAGAAATTGGGATTCAAGATGGTTTCCTGGCAGTAATCTTTCTGCCAATATCGGCGAAGACTATAAAATAAGAAAATTTCTTAAAAAAGAGTTGTACTATGCCGGTATTTCACAAATTATCATCGAAAGAACAGCTAAAAAACTTAGAGTTACTGTTGTTGCCGCAAGACCCGGAATCATCATCGGTAAAAAAGGTGCTGATATAGAAAAACTTAAAACCAAGCTTGTAAAACTTATAGGCAAAGATGTAAATGTAAACATCCAAGAAGTAAGACGTAGCGGAAGCGATGCTCAACTTGCAGCTGAAAATGTTGCTATGCAGCTTGAAAGAAGGGTTGCATTTAGAAGGGCAATGAAAAAAGTTATGCAAAATGCTCTAAAATCTGGCGCAAAAGGTATCAAGGTACAAGTTGCCGGAAGACTTGGCGGAGCTGAAATGGCTAGAACTGAATGGTATCTTGAAGGCAGAGTTCCTTTGCATACTTTAAGAGCCAAAATAGAGTACGGATTTGCCGAAGCTCAAACTGCTTACGGTATCATCGGTGTAAAAGTTTGGATATTTAAAGGTGAAGTTTTAACAAAAGGTATAGCACCTGAAACAAGAGAAAAACCAAGACGAGACAATCGTAGAAACAGAAGAGGTAAATAGCCATGTTGATGCCAAAAAGAACAAAATACAGAAAAGTACAAAAAGGAAGAAACAGAGGTAAATCTTACAGAGGAAGCTCTATAGCTTTTGGTGAAATTGCTCTAAAAGCAGTAGAGGCAGGAAGAATCAACTCCAGACAAATCGAAGCTGCCAGAATTGCAATGACCAGAAAAGTTAACAGAATGGCAAAAAGCTGGATAAGAGTATTCCCGGATAAGCCACTTACCAGCAAGCCTCTTGAAGTTAGAATGGGTAAAGGTAAAGGTGCGGTTGACCAATGGGTTATGAATATAAAGCCCGGTAGAATTATTTTTGAAATGGCAGGAGTCAATGAAGACTTGGCCAGAGCTGCTCTTACCTTGGCTATGCACAAGCTTCCATTCAAAACAAAAATAGTTACAAGGGACGGCGAAAATGAAATATACTGATTTGAAAGATAAAAGCTTGAAAGAACTTCAAGAATTGTTAAAAGAGAAAAAGGTGCTGATTTTTAAGCTTAAAGCTAAGCTTAAAACTATGCAGCTAACAAATCCAAATGAGATAAAAGAAGCAAAGCGTGATATAGCAAGAATCAATACTGCTATCACTGCTCTTCAAAATAATAATAAGTAAGGTTTAGAAAATGGCTTCTTTAAAAAGAGTAATACAAGGTGTGGTAGTCAGTAAAGCTGGCGATAAGACAGCTACTGTTATGGTTGAAAGAAGAGTAATGCACCCAAGATATAGAAAATTTGTAAAAAGATTTAAAAAATACTTGGTGCATGATGAAAATAATCAAGCAAGTGTCGGTGACATAGTAAGTGCAATCGAATGCAGACCTATAAGTAAAAAGAAAGCTTATAGACTTAAAAATGTTGAGGGAGTTGACCTTAACATAAAAAAAGTTGACACTGAAGTTGCAGGAGATGAAAAATGATCCAGAGCTTTACAAGACTAAAGATCGCTGATAACAGCGGTGCAAAAGAGATAATGTGTATAAAGGTTCTAGGCGGAAGTAAAAGAAGATATGCAACTTTGGGCGATGTTATTGTAGCATCAGTTAAAAAAGCTATTCCCAACGGAAAAGTAAAAAAAGGTCAAGTTGTAAAAGCTGTAATAGTTAGAACCAAGAAAGAGGTACAAAGAGAAAACGGCTCACTCATTAGATTTGATGAGAATGCAGCTGTTATACTTGATGCCAAAAAAGAACCTATCGGTACTAGGATATTTGGTCCAGTTGGAAGAGAAATAAGATATGCCAACTTTATGAAGATAGTTTCACTTGCTCCGGAGGTACTGTAATGGCTGTTAAATTTAAGATAAAAAAAGGCGATAAAGTAAAAGTTATTGCCGGTGATGACAAGGGTAAAGTTGCAGAAGTTTTGCAGGTTCTTCCTAAAACTTCACAAGTGATAGTATCCGGATGTAAGGTAGTCAAAAAAGCTGTAAAACCGAGTGAGAAAAATCAAAACGGCGGTTTTGTAAGTATTGAAAAGCCTATACATATATCAAATGTACAAAAAGTTGAGGATTAGTAGATGGATAGATTGAAAAAAAGATATAATGAAGAGATAAAACCGGCACTTGTAAAAGAGTTGGACATTAAAAATCCTATGCTAATACCTGCTATTGAAAAAGTTATCATTAGTGTGGGTGCAGGTGAATTTGCAAAAGATGCCAAAATATTACAAAATATTCAAGATACTATCTCTTTGATAGCCGGACAGCATGCAGTCGTAACTGTTGCTAAAAAATCTGTTGCAGGCTTTAAAGTAAGAGAAGGCTACCCAGTCGGTGTAAAAGTAACTCTTAGAAAAGACAGAATGTATACTTTTCTTGACAAGCTTATTTCTATTGCGCTACCTAGAGTGAAAGACTTTAGAGGTCTTAGTGTGAGTGGATTTGACGGAAGAGGAAACTACAACTTTGGACTTGATGAGCAGTTGATATTCCCAGAGATTGAGTATGATTTTATACTTAGAACTCACGGTATGAATATAACTATAGTTACAACTGCCACTGATGACAAGAGTGCTTTTAAATTATTGGAACTCATTGGAATTCCATTTGCAAAAGGAAGAAAATAATGGCTAAAAAATCAATGATAGCAAAAAATGCAAGAAAACCAAAATTTAGTGTAAGGGCTTATACAAGATGCCAAATATGTGGCAGACCACATTCTGTTTACAGAGATTTTGGAATTTGCAGAGTTTGTCTTAGAAAAATGGCTAACGAAGGGTTGATACCCGGACTTAAAAAAGCTAGTTGGTAAGGATTATAAATGATAAATGATATGGTATCAGATGCATTAACCAGGGTTAGAAATGCTTCTATGAGAGGCTTGGAGAGTACTACTTTACTTCATTCAAATTTGGTTGAAGCAATTTTGAGAATTTTTAAAGAAAAAGGCTATATAGAAGATTATAGTGTAAAAGAAGAAAATGTTAAAAAATTTATCAATGTAACACTCAAATACGATGAAAACGGAAAAAGTGTTATAACTGAAGTAAAGAAGATTTCAAAGCCGGGAAGAAGAGTTTATAAACCTTCAAATGAGATAAAGAAATTTAAAAACGGATATGGTACTATTGTTGTAAGTACATCAAAAGGTGTACTTAGTAATGATGAAGCGTACAAACTAGGAGTTGGTGGCGAAGTGCTTTGTAGCATTTGGTAACCTTTGTTTATGGCATTCAAACTAAAATTTAGTTTGTAGACAAATAAAAAAAGGAAAGATATGTCAAGAATAGGTAAATTACCTGTAGAAATTCCTTCCGGTGTTGAAGTAACAATGGATGGAAGTAAAATAATTTTTAAAAAAGGCAGTGTCCAAAAAGAGTTAGACACTAAAGATAATGTTATAGTTAAAATCGAAAACAACCAAATAGTTTTCGCTCCCAAGGGTGAAGACAGACAAAGCAAAGCTTTTTGGGGAACTTACAGATCAATTTCAGATAACATCATAACCGGTATTACAAAAGGATTTGAGAAAAAACTTGAAATAAACGGTGTTGGATACAGAGCAGCTGTAAAAGGTAATGTTTTAGAGTTGCTTTTAGGTTTTTCTCATCCAATCAACTATGATATACCAAAAGATATAACAATAACTGTAGAAAAAAACTTAGTTTCCGTAAAAGGTGATGACAAGCAATTAGTAGGTCAAGTAGCAGCTGATATAAGAAGTTTCAGACCGCCTGAGCCATATAAAGGCAAAGGTGTTAAATATGTTGATGAAACTATTATTAGAAAAGCCGGAAAAACCGGTAAATAATAAAAGGTAGTAAAATGAGAGAAAAATTATTAAAACGAAAAAATGCCTTAAGAATCAAAAGAAAAAGAAGAATCAGAGGTAAAATCAGCGGTACTTCAGCAAAGCCTAGAATTTCAGTTTTTAAATCAAACAGACATCTTTATGCTCAGGCAATTGATGATGTAAACGGTGTAACACTTTGTGCGGTAGATGGTAAAAAGCTCGGTCTTAAATCAAATATAGACAGTGCCAAAGAGATAGGGGCCGCTTTTGCCCAAATATTAAAAGATAACAAAATCGAAACAGCGGTACTAGATAGAAACGGATACCAGTACAACGGTGTTGTAGTTGCATTTGCAGATGCCCTAAGAGATAACGGCATTAAGTTGTAATAAAAGAGGAACTAATGGAAAAATATAATAGAGAAGATTTTGAAGAAGTAATCGTAAATATAGGTAGAGTTGCCAAGGTTGTCAAAGGTGGTAGAAGATTTAGATTTACCGCTTTGGTTGTTATCGGTGACAAAAAAGGTAATGTCGGATATGGTTTTGGTAAAGCAAAAGAAGTTCCTGACGCTATCAAAAAGGCGGTTGATGATGCATTTAAAAATATCATCAATGTAAAGATAAAAGGTTCAACCATATCCCACGATATTGAAGTAAAATTCAATTCAAGCAGAATTTTGTTGAAACCTGCCAGTGAAGGTACAGGAATCATTGCCGGCGGTGCTACAAGACCTGTTGTTGAACTAGCTGGAATAAAAGATATATTGACAAAATCTTTGGGTTCAAATAATGCTGGAAATGTTGTAAGAGCTACTATAAAAGCTCTTAGCATGTTGAAGTAAAAAGGAAAAGATAATGGCGTTACACAATTTAGAAAAAGCACAAAATTCTACTTTCAAAAAGAAAAGAGTAGGTAGGGGCCAGGGAAGCGGTATGGGAAAAACTGCTTCAAGAGGTGCCAACGGTCAAAAAAGTAGAACCGGATATAGTAGAAAAAGAGGTTTTGAGGGTGGTCAGCAGCCACTTCAAAGAAGACTTCCAAAAGTCGGTTTTACTACAAAGATAGTCAAACCTTATGTCATCAATATCAAAAAAGTAACAAAAGTAGCTGAGTTGGAAGAAATAACTTTGGAAAATATCAAAAAAATTCATAAAATTCAAAACAGTGTTACAAAAGTAAAACTTATCGGTGAGGGTGCCAGTGAGTTGGCATCTAAAATCAAAGATGACAGAGTTATAACCAGTAGAGCCAAAGTTAGTGAATAGTAAATAGTGATTAGTGATTAGTAAAGCAAAGCAAATATTGCTTTGCTTTTTTAAGGAGAATTAATGAGTAAGGAATTGACTAATAAAATCTTGATAACTTTGGGATTTTTATTTGCGTACAGAATTTTGGCTTACGTTCCGGTTCCCGGTGTAAATATAGATATAGTAAAAGAATTTTTCAACACCAACAGCAACAATGCTTTGGGTATGTTTAATATGTTTAGCGGAAAGGCTGCCCAAAGACTTAGTATCATATCTTTGGGAATTATGCCATACATTACGGCTTCGATTATTTTTGAACTTTTAGCGGCAACTTTTCCGGCTCTTGGTAAAATGAAAAAAGAGCGTGACGGTATGGAAAAATATATGCAAATCATCAGATATGCAACAGTTGCCATAACACTCATTCAGGCTGTCGGAGTTTCTATAGGTCTGCAAAGCTTGACCGGTCGTGGCGGAGAGAGTGCCATTATGATAGATATGGGTACTTTCATACCGATAGCGGCTATTTCAATGCTAACAGGTACTATGCTTTTAATGTGGATAGGTGAGCAGATAACTCAAAGAGGTGTGGGAAACGGTATCAGTCTTATAATTTTTGCAGGAATTGTCTCAGGTATCCCTACAGCAATAGGCGGAACAATCAACCTTGTAAATACAGGTGAACTTAACTTTTTGGTAGTGATTGCCATACTTGCTATCATTATTGCGACTGTTGGATTTATTATATATGTTGAACTTGGTGAGAGAAGAGTGCCTGTATCATACTCAAGAAAAATCATGATGGAAAACCAAAACAAAAGAGTAATGAACTATATACCTATAAAACTAAATCTTAGTGGAGTTATTCCTCCTATCTTCGCAAGTGCTATTTTGATGTTTCCATCAACACTTTTGCAGGCAAGTACAAACAAATATATCGTAATGGTTAAAGATTTTTTGAGTCCAAACAGTTTCTTTTTTAACCTCTTGATGTTTTTGTTTGTTGTATTTTTTGCATATTTTTATGCTTCCATAGCATTTAACTCAAAAGATATTTCAGACAATTTAAAAAGACAGGGCGGTTTTATACCTGGAGTCAGACCTGGTCATTCAACAGCAATGTTTTTAAATGAGGTTGCAAGCAGACTTACATTTTGGGGCGCATTATATCTTGCACTTATTTCTACTTTGCCTTGGATGCTGGTTAAATTTATGGGAGTTCCATTCTATTTTGGAGGTACTGCGGTACTTATCGTCGTCCAGGTTGCACTTGATACCATGAGAAAAATTGAAGCACAAATATATATGAGTAAATATGAAACACTAAGTGCGGTAGGACTTTAATGGCGATTCC
The DNA here is from genome assembly GCA_027023175.1 of Campylobacterales bacterium. Classification (GTDB taxonomy): domain Bacteria; phylum Campylobacterota; class Campylobacteria; order Campylobacterales; family JALSKU01; genus JALSKU01. The sequence continues at coordinate 16,646 of JALVWW010000324.1, read as the reverse complement.
ATTAAAAAAACCTGCTGAAATAGACAAATTAAGGGCGGCAAACAAGATAGTCGCCCGCACTCTAAAATATTTAAAAGACTTGATCAAGCCCGGTATGACTCTGCTTGAGATAAACAAGCTTGGCGAAGATTATATTTACTCACATAATGGTGCAAAGCCGGCTTTTAAAGGCTTGTATGGGTTTCCTGCAGGTGTTTGTACCTCTTTAAATGAAGTTATTATACACGGAATTCCAGATGCTACTGTAATAAAAGAGGGAGATATCTTAGGTCTTGATATAGGTGTTGAACTTGACGGATATTTTGGAGATGCTGCTGTAACTGTCGGTGTCGGTACAATCTCAAAAAAGGATGAAGAGCTTATAGCCTGCTCATATGATACTTTGATGTATGCTATTGATATTATCAAAAGCGGTATGAGATTTAAAGAGTTGAGCTATAAAATTGAAGAGTTTATTTTATCAAGAGGCTATGTGCCGTTACGCGGATTTTGCGGACACGGTATCGGAAAAAAACCACACGAAGAGCCGGAGATTCCAAATTATTTAGAAGGCAACAATCAAAAATCAGGACCAAAGATTAAAAACGGTATGGTTTTTTGTCTCGAGCCTATGATATGTCAAAAAAGTCCAAATGCAAAGATATTGAGTGACAAATGGTCGGTAGTGAGTGAAGATGGGCTTAAAGGTGCCCATTATGAGCATTGTGTAGCGATAATAAACAACAGGGCTGAGATACTCAGTATCTGTGAGAAGTAAGGTAGGACAGGGTGTAAAGAGTATGGATTTTGTTTCATATAATCCTATCTTCAAAGAGCGACAAGTGTCGCGAGGGCACTCTACCGAAGAGCTGTTTGTGGACTTGTTCACAAACAGGATATCAAAATGAAAGGAGGATAAATGGCGAAAGATGATGTTATAGAGATTGACGGTAAAGTTGTTGAAGCATTGCCAAATGCCACATTTCAAGTCGAGCTTGAAAATGGGCATCAAGTGCTTTGTCACATTGCCGGAAAAATGAGAATGCATTATATAAAGATAATGCCCGGAGATAAAGTAAAAGTTGAATTAACTCCCTACAGTCTTGATAAAGGTCGTATAACTTATAGATATAAGTAACATTTTATCAAATTTAGGGTATAATTCATCCCTTTTTGAAACTGTATGAAGAATAACTAAAAAAGCACCACTATTTTTTTAGTTATTGGTTTACTAAATTTTCAGTAAACCTAAGTCAGTTCATTGTTAGTGGAATTAATACAAGGAGCTTAAAGTGAAAGTTAGACCTAGTGTCAAAAAGATGTGCGCTAAATGCAAGATCATTAAAAGAAGAGGGGCTGTCAGAGTAATCTGTGTAAACCCTAAACATAAACAAAGACAAGGATGATTTGATGGCGAGAATTGCTGGTGTAGATTTACCGATGAAGAAAAGAATAGAGTATGCTTTGACATATATTTATGGAATAGGGCTTAAAACATCAAGAGATATTTTAAATGCTACCGGAATTTCATATGACAAAAGAGTTAATGAGCTCAGTGAAGAAGAAGCAGCTGCTATAAGACAAGAGATCCAAAAAAACTATACAGTTGAAGGTGATCTTAGAAAACAGGTAGCTATGGATATCAAGGCATTGATGGATTTGGGAAATTACAGAGGTTTAAGACACAGAAGAGGATTGCCTGTTCGTGGTCAAAAAACAAAAACAAATGCAAGAACTAGAAAAGGCAGAAAAAAGACTGTCGGTTCTGCTGCAAAGTAAGAGGTGTAATAAATGGCAAAAAGAAAAGTAACTAGAAAAAAAGTTGTAAAGAAAAATATCGCAAAAGGTATAGTATATATTTCTGCAACATTTAATAATACCGTTATTACTGTAACTGATGAAATGGGAAATGTTATAGCTTGGAGTAGTGCAGGAAGTCTTGGTTTCAAAGGAAGTAAAAAATCAACTCCATATGCTGCACAGCAAGCAGTAGAGGATGCGCTTAACAAAGCAACTGAGCATGGTATAAAAGAGGTAGGCATAAAAGTCCAAGGACCGGGAAGTGGTAGAGAAACTGCAGTAAAAAGCGTAGGTGCTTATGAGGGTATAAGAGTAACATTTTTTAAAGATATAACCCCATTACCACACAACGGATGCAGACCGCCAAAAAGAAGGCGTGTATAAAACTTAGGTTTTAGGTTTTAGGATTTAGGTTTTAGAGGGTAGTTTAAAATAAATAAATAGAGGTATTATACAAATAATGAAATTTCAATACCTTTGCCCTTTCACCCCTGCTTCAAGCTCGTAGCTTTAAGCTGTGAGCTGTTTTTTAAAAGGCTATTTAGGAGATAAATAATGGCAAGATATAGAGGACCAGTTGAAAAATTAGAAAGAAGACTAGGAGCTAGTCTGGCACTAAAAGGCGAGAGAAGACTTGCAGGCAAGAGTGCAATTGATAAAAGACCTTATGCTCCGGGTCAGCATGGACAAAGAAGATCAAAGGTGAGCGAATACGGCTTACAACTAAGAGAAAAGCAAAAAGCAAAATTTATGTACGGTGTAAGTGAAAAGCAGTTTAGAAGACTTTTCAGTGATGCCAACAGAGCACAAGGTAATACCGGTGAAAATCTTATACAACTTCTTGAGAGAAGACTTGACAATGTAGTTTACAGAATGGGATTTGCAACTACAAGAAGATTTGCAAGACAACTTGTAACTCACGGCCACATTTTGGTCGATGGCAAAAAAGTCGATATCCCTTCATACAGAGTAAAACCGGGTCAAAAAGTGGAAGTAAGAGAAAAATCAAGAAACAATCCGCAAATTGTAAGAGCGATAGAGCTTACAGCGCAAACCGGAATAGTTCCATGGGTTGATGTAGATAAAGAGAAGATTTTTGGTATATTTACCAGAATTCCTGAAAGAGAAGAGGTTGTTATCCCTGTAGAAGAGAGATATATAGTCGAATTGTACTCTAAATAATAAAGAGGCTTGATATGAATAAAATAAAAGTAACACCATATATGCCAACAGAATTGGAAGTCAAAAAATTAGATGAAAATGTAGCTGAAGTACAGGCTTATCCGTTCGAAAACGGATTTGCCATCACTTTGGCTCATCCTCTAAGAAGACTTTTGTTTTCAAGCAGTGTAGGATATGCTCCTATAGGATTGAAAATCGAGGGAGTAACCCACGAATTTGACAGCATAAGAGGAATGCTTGAAGATGTAGCATTCTTTATAATAAATCTTAAGAATATTAGATTTAAAATAAATGATGAAAATACAAACAGAGTTGTAATAAACTATACTTTTACAGGCCCCAAAGAGCTAAAAGGCAGTGATTTGCAAAATAGTGATGTAAGTGTTGTCAATCCTGATAGCTACCTTGCAACACTAAATGAAGATGCTGAATTGAATTTTTCTGTTATTATTGAAAAAGGTATCGGATATGTTGCGAGTGAAGATGTCAGAGATGAATTAGACCCTGGCTATATAGCACTTGATGCATTCTTTACACCTGTTAGAAAAGCTGTATATGATATAGAAAAAGTTTTGGTTGAAGACAATCCCAACTATGAAAAAATCGTTTTTACCATAGAAACTGATGGTCAAATAGACCCTGTTGATGCGTTTAAAAACTCTATAATGGCTATGAATGAGCAGTTGAGTGTATTCAATAAAATTATGGATAGTGACTTCCAAACAGGAGCAAATACTCAGGAAAACAGTTCTGAAATATCAAAACTTCTTCAAAGTATTGATACCTTGAAGCTTAGTGTCAGAAGTTCAAACTGCTTGGAAAGAGCCGGTTTGAAGTACATTGGTGAGCTTGCTATAATGAGTGAGGGTGAACTTAAAGCTATAAAAAATTTAGGCAAAAAGTCTCTTGAGGAAATTATAGAAAAAATGAAAGAGATAGATTTTCCTGTCGGTATGGAACTAAGCGAGGATACTTTGAACTTGCTGAGCAAGAAAATTGAAGAGTTAAAATCAAAAGAAGAGGAATAGAAAATGAGACATAAGCATGGATATAGAAAGCTAGGCAGAACTAGCACGCACAGAGCTGCATTACTTAAAAATCTTAGCATTGCACTCATAAACAGCGGTAAAATAGAGACTACTTTGGAAAAAGCAAAGGAGCTTAGAAGATATTTTGAAAAGCTTTTAACTGCTGCAAAAAAAGGTGATTCAAATGCGCATAGAGCAGTTTTTGCATCTTTGCAGGATAAAGAAGCTACAAAAAAACTTGTAAATGAGATAGCACCAAAATATTTAGAGAGAAACGGCGGCTATACAAGAATTATAAAAACAAGACTTAGAAGAGGCGATGCAGCTTCTATGGCTTTTATAGAATTAGTATAACACTTCAAAACAAGAGGGGTGATTTCACCCCTCTAACTTTCAAAATTAATCAACTTTTAAACCAATATATAGTTAAATACCATTGCTACTTATAACAAAAGGAAAATATAATGATACCTTTCAGTGATGAAGAATTAAAACCGGTTGTTGAAAAATCTTTGGAGAAAGTTGCTCCTATGCTTGCACTTGATGGTGGCGGAATGAAGCTTTTGGATGTAAAAAACGGAAAAGTATTTGTCCAGCTTCTAGGCGCCTGTCATGGGTGCAGTGCAAGTTCTCAGACTCTTAAATACGGTATTGAAAGGCAGCTCAGGATGGATATACATCCTGAAATTGAAGTGATAAATATCGCTCCGGGTATGGAGGATATGATAGAAGAGATAGCAAAAGGTTGATAAAAGCAATGGCAAAACTTACAAAAGAAAAATTAAAAGCAAAAGCTGAAGATTATTTTTACAAAGGTGAATATGATAAAGCTTTGCACAATTTTTCTTTGGCTCTTATAGAATCTCCCGAAGACAAAGAGTTACAAATTTGTGCCGTGCTTACTGATATGGCGAGTGAAAACGAGGAAAAAGCACAAGCTATATATGAATATTATCAAATTACAAAAGAGATTGAAGAAGAGAATGCCGAGGATATAATAGAGAGTCTCATTGAGAGTATGGATTTTGATGTTGATTTGTTAAACAGGCTTTTGGATAACGGTTATTTGGCAAATGAGTACCAAGATGACAACAGTATAAACTATGATGACTTTATTCAGCTTGTTCAAGACAGAGGAAGTTTTAAAAGAGCGTATGAAGATATCATGTTCAGTACCAAGGTTCTTATCAATTCAAAAGATGATTTTATTGATTTTTTGGATAGACTTATAGACAACGACTATGTTGATACTGCTTTTTCATATGGTGAAGCTGCTATAACTCTATTCCCAAAAGATACAAAACTTCAAGATATATTTCACAAAATAAAAGAGAAAAAGTCTTAATAATTGAAAAAATTATTTGATAACATTTTTATCACCGATAATACTGCAAAATGCAACAGTGATACATTTTTTCTCAAAACTGCACAAAATGAAAAATATCTAAATAATTTAAATACACAAAATATCAAAGGTACAATAACTCCTAAAGAGTTGATAGATAAATTTGATCTTACTTCATTGAAAGTAGTGGGAATTACCGGTACAAACGGAAAGACCACAACTGCTGGTGCGATATACTCTATACTTTTGGATTTGGGATACAAAGTTGCCATGCAAGGGACCAGGGGATTTTTTATCAATGAAGAAAAAGTAGAAGACAAAAGTTTGACCACTCCTTCTATACTTCAAACAATCCTTCACTTAAAAGAGGCAAAGAAAAGAGGGTGTGATTACTTCATCATGGAAGTCAGCTCTCATGCAATAGAGCAAAAAAGGATAGAAGGAATCGAGTTTGCACTAAAAGTTTTTACAAACATATCCCAAGACCATCTTGACTATCATAAAACCATGCAAGAGTATAAAAGAGTAAAATCCTCATTTTTCAGCGATGAAAGTAGTAAACTTATCAATAAAGATGGCGGTAAGATAGACTTCAATATAAAAAATGCAAAAAGTTATTCTTTGGAGTATCCTGCAACATATAAAATAGAAGCATACTCTATGCAAAACGGTTTACAGGCAGTTTTGAAGCATTTTGACAAATTTGTAGAGTTTTCTTCTCCTCTGGTAGGACTTTTTAACCTTTATAATATAACTGCAGCCATAGCTTCAGTTGATATTGTTACAGATAATTCTCTTGAGGAAATAGTAGAAGTTGTAGATAATTTTGCAGGAGTCAGCGGGAGAATGCAGGTAGTCAGTGAAAATCCGCTTATAGTGGTTGATTTTGCCCATACTCCAGATGGTATGCAAAAAGTTTTTGAAGCTGTAAAAGATAGAGATATATCAGTAGTTTTTGGAGCAGGAGGCGATAGAGACAATAGTAAGAGACCTCTAATGGGAAAAGCTGCTTCAAAATACGCAAAAAAGCTATATATTACAAGCGATAACCCAAGACATGAAGAGCCTCTGGATATCATCAAGGATATAGTTCAAGGCATTGACAATCCAAACACTCTAATCATTCCTGATAGAAAACAAGCCATAAAAAGAGCTATAAAAGAGTTGGAACAAAATGAGATACTGCTCATTCTTGGAAAAGGTGATGAAGAGTATCAGGATATCAAAGGTAAAAAGATACCTTTTAGTGATGTTGAAGTTGTAAACTCGATAATTAACTAAATACTACACTAATTAAATCTCAATTTAAAACTTTAAATTTTACATTAGTAAAAATTAATAGAAAAATATTATATAAAATAAGATAAAATAATATATCTTTATTTTATTGTAAAGGAAATATGATGAAAAAAATTCTCTTTTTGATATTGATTGCTATATCGTTTGCTTTTGCTAAATTTACTTCTATTGATGATAGTAAGTTGCTTAAGATGCAAAAGCAAGGCATTGTAGTGATAGATATAAGAACTCCGCAGGAGTGGAAAAACAGAGGAATTATCAAGGGTGCTAAAACAATAGAGTTTTTCAAAGCTGACGGCAGTGTAGATTTTGTAAGCTTTATGAAAAAATTTACAAAATATGTAAAAAATTCAAAACAGCCTTTTATTCTATATTGTGCCCATGCAAATAGAAGCAAAGTAGCAGGCAAGCTGTTTGATAGACTCGGAGTTGAAAATGTATATGAGCTCAAAGGCGGTATAGAGTATGGATGGATACAAAAAGGAAGAAAAACTATCAAGTACAATATGAAGTGATACAAAGGGGTTGATCCCCTTTGTATGCTTAGTTATTTGTATATTTTGTATCAAGGGTACCTCTAAAATAATATCACCAATACCGTCCACTAACAGATCAAGTATAAAAATATTCCATTCTAATAGATTTAATGCCAACCTTCTTCTCAAAAAAATAATATATATAATTTTTCCAATTTTAATTATATAATATTTGATTATTTTAAAATATATTATTTTAATCTTGATTAAATAATTTGACATTAATCTTTTTCTTTGTTATGATTGTATAAAATAATTGTAATAAAGGAAAAAAATGCAAAAAGATACCATTGCTTTACATGCAGGATATGATAAAACTCAGGGTTTTGGCACTATGAGTGTGCCGATATATCAGACGACGGCTTATGCTTTTAAAAGTGGTGAACATGCTGCAGACCTGTTTGCCTTGAGAGATTTTGGTCCTATTTATACAAGACTCAACAACCCTACTACAGATATTTTTGAGCAGAGATTTGCCGCTATGGAAGGCGGAGTGGCCGCAGTAGCAACTTCAAGCGGAATGTCAGCCATATTTGACAGTATCATCAATGTAGCCGAAGCAGGAGACAATATCATTATTTCTGACAAACTCTATGGCGGTACTGTAACGCTTTGTACTCATACTCTTAAAAGATTTGGTATAAAGGCTAAGATATTCAGCAGTGATGATGCAAAAGATTTGGAAGGGATGATTGACGAAAAAACAAAATTGATACTTTTTGAATCTCTTTCAAATCCTCAAATAAGTATTCCAGATATTGAAAAGATTGTAGAGATTGCCAAAAAACACAATGTTTTAACCATTTGCGACAATACTGTAGCAAGCGCTGCACTTTTCAATCCAATAAAATGGGGAGTCGATGTGGTGGTACACAGTACCAGCAAATATACAACCGGTCAAGGAACGGCTCTTGGGGGCATTATAGTAGAAAGAGAGGGTTTGAATGAACTAATATCGGGCAATCCGAGATATTATCATTTCAATGAGCCTGACGAGAGCTACCACGGACTTGTTTATTCAACAACCGGACTGCCGCCTTTTACACTCAGAGTCAGACTTGCTCTTGTAAGAGATATAGGAACTGCTCCGAGTCCTTTCAACTCTTGGCTTTTATTGCAGGGACTTGAGACACTAAGTATCAGGATGAAACGACACTCTAAAAATGCTCTTGAAGTGGCAAAATTTTTAAATTCTCACCCGAAAGTAAAAAAAGTCTCTTATCCCGGGCTTGAAAATGATGAAGGTTGTAAAAAAGCTCAAAAATATTTCAAAGACGGACTTTGTAGCGGACTTATGAGTTTTAAAGTAGAAGATTATGAGACGGCAAAAAAAGTTTTAAATAGCACTAAGATATTTTCTATAGTTGTCAATATAGGAGATAGCAAATCCATCATAACTCATCCGGCAAGTACAACTCACCAGCAACTCTCTAATGATGAATTGAAAAGTGCCGGCATATCACCGGAGCTTATAAGACTCAGTATCGGTCTTGAAGATCCAAAAGATTTGATAGAAGATTTAAAACAGGCTTTAAGTTAATGGCACTTATCTCATCAAAAGGTGTTTACGGGTTGGCGGCTATGCAAATGCTCTCAAAAGTAAAAGATGACAAGCCTTTGCAGATAAAAGATATTGCGAAAGAGCAGGCAATTCCTCAAAATTATCTTGAGCAGATACTTGCAAAATTAAAAAAAGCAGGTTTTGTAAAAAGCATCAGAGGCAGTAGAGGCGGTTATCTTTTGGCAAAGTCCAAAGATGATATTGTACTTAAAGATATAGTTGAAGTTCTTGAAGGTGATGTTAAAACCGTTGATACGGTTGTAAGGAATCCTGTGGTCAATCTTTTTTTCGAAGAGCTGCAAGAGAAGATGGAGATGCTGTTAGAGTGTACACTAGGTGGCTTGGAAAAATATCAAAAAAAATATAATGAAAATTTACATTATATAATTTGAAGCAATCTTTAAAGGAAGTACTGTGAAATATGCTGAAAATGTAACTGAACTCATAGGAAATACACCACTTGTTTTATTGCAAAATATAAGCAATGAAACAGGTGCAACAGTTTTGGGAAAGTGTGAGTTTTTAAATCCTACGCACTCAGTCAAAGACAGAATAGGTGCCAATATGATAAAAGCTGCGCTTAAAAAAGGAAAAATTGACAAAGACACTGTCGTCATAGAAGCTACCAGCGGCAATACAGGTATTGCCTTGGCTTCAGTATGTGCCAGTCTCGGTATCAAACTTATACTTACCATGCCAAGCTCTATGAGTTTGGAAAGAAGAAAGCTTTTAAAAGGTCTTGGAGCAGAGTTGGTGCTGACCAAATCTGAGCTTGGTATGAAAGGTGCCATAGACAAAGCGTTAGAGCTTTCACAAAATATAAAAAAGAGTTTTATTCCGAGTCAGTTTGAAAATGATGCAAATCCTGACATTCATAGAAAAACAACAGCCCAGGAGATATGGCAGGATACTGCAGGCAAAGTAGATATATTTGTTGCGGCAGTCGGTACCGGAGGAACTTTGACAGGGTGCGGTGAAGTTTTAAAAGGATACAATGAAAATATAAAAGTTATAGCGATTGAGCCTGTTTCATCACCTGTGCTAAGCGGAGGAAGACCGGGGCCTCATAAGATTCAAGGCATTGGTGCGGGTTTTATACCCAAGACATTAAATACGCATATATATAATGAAGTTATAGAAGTTGCAGATGAAAAGGCGATACAAGCTGCCAAAGAAATAGCAAAGAAAGAGGGGTTACTCGTAGGAATTTCTTCCGGGGCAAATATATATGCGGCATCCTTGGTTGCAAAAAGAGAAGAAAACAGAGGCAAGGTTATAGTTACGATACTTTGTGACACAGGAGAGAGATATCTCAGTAGTGGGCTATATGATGAGTAATCAGAGATAGCAAAAAAGAATAGTTTAGGAAAAAATTTTATAAAACTTTCTAAAAATTATGAAATATACTTGACAAAGATAGTATCAACTTGCTATAATTACAGAAATTTTTGTAGGAGGTGTAAAATGCTATTGACTAGATTTGATCCTTTTGCCGAAATTAGAGACTTAGAAAGAAGACTTTTGGGAGCAGTTGATGTTCCTACCGTAAAAAGTGACAAAGAGGGAGTCAACGCTTTTGTTCCAACTGTAAATACAAGAGAAGATGATAAAGCATATATCGTAGAAGTTGATCTTCCTGGCATCGATAAAAAAGATATCAAAGTAAATATCGATCCTGAAAATAGAACTTTAACCATTTCAGGCGAAAGAAAGTTTAAAAATGAAGTTAAAAAAGAGGACTATTACAAGATCGAGTCAAGCTATGGAAAATTTATGAGAACTTTCTCTTTGCCTGAAAATGTAGATGTTGATAAAATTGATGCTAAAAATGAAAACGGTGTTTTGAACATCACTATTCCAAAAGTCAAACAAGAAGCCAAAGAGGTAAAAGAGATAGCAGTCAAATAATGGCAAAAGTAGGGGTAACCCTACTTTTGCATATATGCAGAAAAAACTTTTTTAACTATACCTGTTGAATAAGCAAGTGGGTTTTTCCTTATTTTATTCTCTTCCTGAGCTATCATATAAAAGAGACCGTCGATACTTTTTTTAGTTACATAATCATCAAGGCTTTTTTCATTTAGATTTATCATATATTTTTTTGCTCCTGTTTGTTTTGCTATATTCATAACAGTTCCAAAAATGGAATTTGTTTGAGCTCCAAGGTCAATTTTGGGCATATATTTTTGATAATACCCTTTAAATGTTTTATAATATTGCATAACGTTTACATCTCTTATGCTGTTTTTTACAATAGGATAGATTTTCTCATAGAGTTGTTTGGAGTTTTTTTCTCTAAAAAAATTGGTTATACTGCCATCACCACCTTTTAAAAGTTTTTTAGCATCTTCAATACTCATATTTTTGATACTATTTTTAAATATTTCATAAGTTTGAGGTACTGCTTTTTCTGCTGCATGATTGATAGCTGCATCAAAACTATCAACATATTTTTGCCCTCCATATTTTTTTACAATGCTTGCAGCCTTTTGTAGTGAGGAGGGAAGGGGTATCTTTACTTTTGGATTTGATAAAAACCCATCTTTTTTTGATAGGGTTGATACGGCATATTTTGTTCCATTTTGTAAAGCCTCTTTTATGGCTGTTACACTATCATTCGATGTTATATTGGATACGGTTGAACTATTTGTTCCTACTAAATTTCCCAATAAGCTACTCCATTCTGCATAAGAAAAAATAGCCAAACTTATAATAAGAATTATCTTTTTCACTTGAAAATCTCCTTTTTTTAATAGGAGTAAAGGGAATAGAGGTAAAGGAGTAAAAAAAGAAAAAACTAAAGTTCTAAATCTTTCACCCTTTTATCTTCATCCTTGTCGTCTTTGCTCCTATATTTTAAGCTAAGTGCTAAGAGTAAAAACTACTCTAAACTTTCTGTGTTAAACTAAACAGAACTAAAAGCCTCTGTTTCATCCACAAATTACCGCTCACTACTCACTCTTTATCCCTGCTTAAAACATAAGGGTTTCTTTGTGCGGTAGGCATTATAAGAGTATGCTGGATATTTACATGCTCCGGCACATTAAGTATGTAAATAATAAGATATGCAATATCTTCTGCACTTAAAGGTTTGTAACCTTCATAGACTTTTTCAGCCTTTTTTTTATCGCCTTTAAATCTAATATTTGAAAAATTGGTTTCAACTGCCCCGGGTTCTATGCAAGATACTCTTATATTGGTTCCTGCAAAGTCTATGTTTAAAGTATCACTTAGCATTCCTACAGCTGCTTTTGTGGCACAATAAACATTACCTTTTGGATACCCCATTATACCTGCGATACTTCCTAGGTTTACTATATGTCCCTTATCTCTTTTTCTCATTTGCGGAGCTATTGTTCTTGTAACATATAAAAGACCTTTGATGTTGGCATCTATCATTTCTTCAAAATCTTCTATGTCTGCTTCGTCAAATCTATCAAAACCTGCTGCAAGACCGGCAGAGTTTATGAGGATATCTATCTCAAATTTATCTAGTAATTTTTTTATATTTTCCAAACACTCTTTTTTATCTGTCACATCAAAGCATATGGTTTCTATCTTATTATAATCTCTTTGTAGCCTAGTTTTAAGATGATCTAGTTTTTCCTGACTTCTGCCGTGAAGTATAACATTTGCACCCATTTGCGCTAGCATTTTGGCTACTGCTTCGCCTATTCCGGAAGTTGCTCCAGTCACCAAAGCACATTTGCCTTTTAAATTATTCATAACACTCTCCTTGGGGGTAAGGTCAGTAAACTATTGACATTGTACAACTTTAAGGATAAAAAATTGTTGAAGTGGGATTGAGGTTTACGGTTTGGAAAATTTCCCAAACCGTAAGATTGATTATTGTTTTCTTGCCTTTTGAAGGTAGTCATATCTTGGAAATGCAAAGATAGTTTTTCTGTAAACTACTATTTTTTTAGGATTATCAACTGCGTAAGCTTTTATGATAATAGGTATGATAGTATCTTTTGTACTGTCTTTTGCTAAAATTTTATCTGTTGCAAGAACAACTATTTTTCTTACTTTCTTACCTGCATTTAAAGGGAAAGGTTTTGTCGGCCTTTTTATGTATATCTCTTTAAAAGGTGTCTTATCCTCTTTTAAAACTTCAAAATAGTAATTATGCTTTTTGTTTTCAGTATTTTGGAAGAGCATTACATAGGCATTATCCACAGTTTTACCATGATTTTCAAAGCTATAAAGTTCAGCAGTTCTATTGATGTTTAAAAGCATATACTCTTTTGTGGTACTCATCCAAAATAGTGCTATCAAAGCAATAGTAAGTGCCACGCCATAAGCAATAGTTCTAAATCTTAAAAATTTAGGTCTTCTATGCTCTTTGACAGCCGATATGGAGTTCCACTCTATCAAGCTAGGCTTGCCTAATGCTCCCATAACCTTTGTACAAGCATCAGCACACTCAAGACAGTTGATGCACTCAAGTTGAGTGCCTTCTCTGATATCTATATGAGTAGGACAAACCCTAACACAAGCCTCACAGTAGGTACACTCAGCATCAGGATTCATCGCTAAAAGCTCTTTTTTATTATGAACTAATTTTTCTCCTATAGATACTTCAGTTCTTTCATCCTCTTTATATATCTGACCGCCTCTTGCTTTATCATAAACTGCTTGAATAGTCTCTTCATCATACATTACTGACTGTACTCTTGCATAAGGGCAAACATATATACAAAAGTCCTCTTTAAGTCTTACAATATCATATATCAAAAATGCTGCAATCCCCAAAACAAAACCAAGCATTACCATATGCTCGCTTGGGTTTTGTAGGTATTTGAAAAAATCCTCCGGTGGAACAAAGTACCATATAAAATCTGCTCCGGCGATCAAAGCCAAAACTGTCCAAATAAGTATGGCTACTACTTGTTTGCCTATAGTTCCCGGCTTATCAGGAGCTTGTTTGTTTTGTATGCTTTTTCTTATATGTAATAGTTTAGTTTTGATTAAGTCTCTATAAATTACTCTAAAGATAGTTTGCGGACATACCCAGCCACACCAGACTCTACCTCCTAGCGTAGTCATAAAGAATATACCTAAAAAGAGCATGATAAGTAAAAACGGCATAAGATACAACTCTTGCATATCAAACTTTACAAAAAAGAGATGAACTTTCATATGGTCAAAGTTGAGCAAAAAGAAGTGATTGCCGTTGATTCTTATCCACGGAAGCACTAAAGCTATAATAGTTAAAGCTATAAATACATAATATCTTTTATATCTATAAATATGCTTCTTAAAACTTTTTTCTTTCATTTGATCATCTCCTTTTCAAGAAGCAAAGCTCCTTGTAAATTCCCCTCGCTTTTAGGGTTCCCATAAAATTGATAAATTTTATGGGGCAAACTTATACTTTGCCTTTGGCAAGAGAAACTCTCTTGATTTTTATTTATATTTGCATTTTTGAAACAAGAGCGTTTCATTTTATATCCTTTTATTAAGATTATTATAACTTGAACTTATAATTTTTATAACAATATCACATTTTTGTCATTTGTAATGATATTATTATATTTCTTAAATGTCAATAGGGTATAATTGAATGAAAAATGAAGAATAAAAAATGAAAAATGAAGAGGGTAGTGTGGAACTTTTTGTTTATCCGACACATAGAAATATAAGGCAGAAATATCAAGAGTATAGCGATGATATTTTACCTAAGTGTATGACTATGGATGAGTTTGAAAAGAGAGTTGTTGTTGTAGAGGGTAAAAGTTATATTGATGAAGATAAGAGAGTATTGCTTTTAAAAAAAGCTACCGGTTTTAGTCAGTTTGATACTTTGAAAATTCCAAGGGATTATCTCTCTTTTTTAAAGTCATCTAAGTTTTTGTTCTCTTTTTTTGAAGAGTTATCCTTAGAGCAAGTAGATATAGACTCAATCGATAAAAATGATACTTATGCCGAGTATGCTACTCATCTAAATATACTAAAAATTTTACTAAACAATTATACAAAACTACTTGAAGCAGATGGTTACTTTGATAAAATAACTTTGCCAAAGCTTCATAGTTTAAACAAAGAGTTTTTGCAGAGATTTTCTAAAATTACACTATATATTGATGGTTATTTAAACAGTTTTGAGTTTGAATTGTTGCAGAATGTATCAAAATATACTTCGCTTAATATAGTTTATCAAACCAATGAATTTGCAGGTAAAATGGTAGATAAATTTAAAAGTTTTGGCATAAATCTTGAAGATTATAAAGAGTATGTTATAGACTTTTCAAACAAAAAGATACAAACTTTTAAAAATATTCCAAAAAGTATTAAAAGAGTTGAGTATAGTTTTGTTAGTAGCAAAATAATGCAAGTTGGATTTGTCAAAAAAAAGGTGTATGATTTTTTGCAAGGGGGCTTAAAACCTGAAGATATCATTGTTATCACTCCTGATGAAGAGTTTGCTTTATTGTTAGAAAAATTTGATGAAAACAATATATTTAATTTTGCGGCAGGTTTTTCTTATAAAAAGAGTGATATTTATCAAAGAGTTAGAGCGGTTTACAACTATCTTGAAGATAAAAGCTATGAAAATAGCCATAGAGTTAAAAGATTTTTTAATGAATTTGAAAAGTTTGACGAGTATAGGTATAAAAAGTTTGATAAGGTTGAATTTGACTCGGTGATGATGGAGTTTGTTTTTGAAAATGATATTGAAGAGGAGGTATTGATATATAAAAATGAACTTTTTAAATTTAAAAGGGTTGAGAGCGAACTTAAAGATAGAAGTTTTAAAGATGCATTATATCTTTTTTTAGAAAGAGTCAAAAATAATAGAATTGATGATAAAAATGGTGGCAAGATAACCGTAATGGGTCTTTTAGAGACTAGACTTGCAAAGTTTGATGGGGTTATAGTAGTGGATTTTAACGAAGATATGGTTCCAAAAAGAAGTTCAAAAGACCTCTTTTTAAATAGCTCTATTAGAAAAAGAAGTGGTTTACCTACTCCGAAAGACAGAGAGAATTTACAAAAAAATTATTACTTCAAGCTCTTTTTAAATGCAAAAGAGATAGCTCTATCAGCTGTGCAAAATGAGAATGAAAAGCCCTCATATTTTTTGGATGAGCTACATATAGAAAATTTGGTAAAAAGTGAATTTGATGATAACTTTTTAAAAACTATTCTTATCAAAAAAGCAGATATTCCTCCTATGAATGTTGAAAAAGATATTTATCTTGAGTATGATTTTAAAAACTTTATATTTTCTGCAACTTCATTTAAAATATTTTTAGAGTGTAAAAGAAGATTTTATTTTCAATATATCAAAAAGATAAAAGAGGCTCAAATTCCTCAAAATGAGGTTGATGAGAGGGAGATAGGAGAGAAGTTGCACTTTGTGCTTGAAAATCTTTTTAAAACTTCAAACTCTTTTAGCAATGAGTTACAAATGCAAAAAGAGATAGATAAACTCTTAAATGGTGAGAAAAATCCACTTTTTAGATTTAAGCTTGATATTTGGAGAGAGAGATTGAAAAGCTTTGTCAAAAACGAGATAAAAAGATTTGATGAGGGGTATAGGTTTTATAAGGGTGAATTGAAACTCTACGGCAATATAAATGGATATAAAATATCAGGAAAGATAGATAGAGTAGATATAAAAGAGGGTAGGTTTGTACTGCTTGATTATAAAACCGGCAAAATAAATTTGGCAACTTCTAAAACATTGCAAAATATGGCTGATTTTCAAATGGAGTTTTACTATCTTTTGGCTAAACAAAATGGATTTGATGATATAGATGAGGTCGCTTTTTATGATTTAAGCAGTGGAAAAATACTCAAAGAGACTTTTTTAGAAGATAAACTATCTTTGCTTGAAGAGAAGTTTTTGCTTTTAGAAGAAAAAGAGCAATATTTCAATATGAGCGAAGATATAAAAAGTTGCAGGTATT
>JALVWW010000323.1 GCA_027023175.1 Campylobacterales bacterium | reverse complement strand
GCTTGCTGTCCTTCTTCTCAATTTTTTCGAATTATAGCACATAAAACTTAAAATTGATAAGAGTAAAAAAATTTATTAAGTTATTTTTAGATATATTTAGATATTATAAGCTCTTTTTTAAAAGGATAGTATATGAGACACTTTTTGACACTCGATGATTTCACCAAAGAAGAATTGATAGAGATATTAAATATCGCTTTTGATATAAAGGCAGAAGTTAAAAACGGTGTAATAAATCACAGAATGAAAGATAAAAGTCTTGCAATGATATTTGAAAAAAGCAGCACAAGAACAAGAGTAAGCTTTGAAGTAGGTATGACCCAGCTAGGTGGTCATGCTCTATTTTTAAGTTCCCGTGATACTCAATTAGGACGCGGTGAACCTGTAAAAGATACTGCCAGAGTGATAAGTCGCATGGTTGATATGGTGATGATAAGAACATTCAAGCAAAAAAGTGTAAAAGAATTTGCAGCATACTCCAAAGTCCCTGTGATAAACGGCTTGACTGATGAATTTCATCCTGTTCAACTTATGGCTGACTATATGACTATGATAGAATACTCTAAAGCTGATAATGCGAAAGTAGCATATATAGGTGATGGAAACAATATGGCTCACTCTTGGCTTATGCTTTCATCCAAAATGGGGTTTGAACTATCCATCGCAACTCCAAAAGGTTATGAAGTAGATGAGAATATCCTAAGCAGAGCTTTGGAAAATGCAAGAACAAGCGGTGCAAAAATAACTATAACAAACGACCCTAAAGCTACCGTAAAAGATGCAGATGTTGTCACAACCGATACTTGGGCTTCAATGGGACAAGAGGATGAAAAAAAGCAAAGAGAGTTGGATTTTAAAGGGTTTGAAGTAGATAGTTCTTTGATGGATTTGGCAAAAAAAGATGCTATATTTTTACACTGTTTGCCTGCCTACAGGGGTCAGGAAGTAAGCGAAGAGGTACTTGAAAGTCCTCAAAGCGTAATATTTGATGAAGCTGAAAACAGACTTCACGCCCAAAAAGGTATAATGGTTTGGCTTGATAAGCACAGGAGCTAAAATGAAAGAAAAAACACTAAATGCAATAGACAAGATAAACATTCTCTCAAAAAAAATAGGCATGGATGAAAACCAGGAAAAAACCATACTCAATCTAGAAGATACAGACAACCCCGATAGAAAATTACTGACACTTAAAAGCGGCAACTGGGATAACGAAGAACCGTGGTTTATTATAGACAAAGACGGGAAAATACATACCATGCTTTCTCTTGATACACTACTAAATATCATCAAGTCCCTGAGAATTGCCCAGGAAGAAAATTTCAATCTAAAACTTGAAAAAAGTATTTGGCAAAATGTACCTATAGATTTTCAAGATGTTTGGGTCGTTGCAATGGATGAGATAAAAAAACAACTCAAAAATTCAAAAGATAAAAAATCACTCAATATAGATATTGACAAAGTGGTAAAAGATATAAAAAAGAAGTACCCAAATCTATTTTTAAATCTGGACAAATACCTCTCCCAAACAAATCAAGAGGATATGATATGAAAGAGATTGATTTCAATAAATTTGCAAAATATTCCAAACCCGGTCCAAGATATACAAGCTATCCTACAGCACTGGAATTTAGTGAGGCTTTTAATGAAGAAACTTATATAAATGAACTTAAAAACCAAGACAAAACCAGACCACTTTCTCTTTACTTTCACCTTCCTTTTTGCAGGTCTGCATGTTATTTTTGCGGATGCAATGTAGTCTACACTTCAAAAGAGGATAAAAAAGAGAGATATATATCTTATCTTGAAAAAGAGTTAAATTTGTTGGAGCAATGTCTTGATACAGACAGAGAAGTTATCCAGATGCATTTTGGTGGAGGCACTCCTACATTTTTTGATGACAAACAGCTTGAAAGAATTATAAATCTAATAAAAAGTAAATTTAAAAATTTTAGCAATGACGCCGAAATAAGCTGTGAAATAGACCCCAGATATTTAACTCAGGCACAACTTGATGTGCTTATAAAGGGCGGGTTTAACAGGATTAGTTTTGGAGTACAGGACTTTGACCCCAAAGTTCAGGAAGCCATACACAGGATACAACCGTACGAAATTACACAAAATACAGTTAAAATGGCAAGAAATGCTGATATAACATCAGTTAATATGGACTTAATATACGGATTACCGTACCAAACACTTGATACTTTTAAAGAGACACTTAAAAAAGCTATCACTCTAGATCCCGACAGATTTGCCATTTTCAACTATGCGCATGTGCCATGGATGAAAAAAACCATGAGAAAGATAGATGAAACCACACTTCCAACACCTGCAACAAAACTTGAAATCCTCAAATACACCATTGATTATCTAACATCAAACGGATATAAAATGATAGGCATGGATCATTTTGCCAAGCCTGAAGATGAACTCTTTAAAGCCATAGAAAAAGGTGAGCTTCACAGAAATTTTCAAGGATATACCACAAAAGGTGGAGCGGATTTGATAGGTATCGGCTTGACAAGTATCGGCGAGGGAATTTCTCATTATGTACAAAACCACAAGGATATGAAAAGTTATGAAAAAGCCATAGATGAGGGAAGATTACCTGTACACAGAGGTATAAAATTAAACCATGATGATATCATCAGAAAATCCGTCATCATGGAACTTATGGCAAACTTCAGGCTTGATATAAATAGGATTGAAGAAGAGTTTAGTATAGATTTTAAAGAGTATTTTAAAGATGCATTAAATGAACTTAAAGAATTTGAAAAAGAGGATTTGCTTAGCATTGATAACAATTTCATAAAAGTCAGCCCCACCGGAACAATGCTAGTAAGAAATATAGCAATGCCGTTTGATGCTTATCTTAAAAAGATACCAGAAAGCAAAAGAAGGTTTAGCCGAACCGTTTAAGGATTTAGGATTTAGGCTGCAGGATTTAGATTCCAATCACTAGTCACGAGTTATGAATAAAAGGAATATATATTGAAAATTGATAATTCTCCTATTGCTTCAGTAAGTGAACAGTGCATCAAATGCGGTAAATGCATACCAACATGCACCATTCACAATGTAAATGCCGATGAAGTAACGAGCCCAAGGGGATTTTTGGATCTTTTAGGGGCTTACAAAAGAGGTGATTTAGAACTTGATAAAAACGCAAAAGATATATTTGAGAGTTGTTTTTTGTGTACGGCCTGTACTGAAATATGCCCCAATGATTTACCTGTGGATATGGTTATAGAGCAGGTTAGAAACGATATAAGAAAAAAATATGGACTTGCCTGGTATAAAAAGCTTTTTTTCTTTTTATTAAGACATAGAAAAGTGATGGATATATTGGCAAAATTTGGCTATATATTTCAAACTTGCGGATTTAAGATACATCATGAACAAAACGCTATGGAGCCCAGATTTTCTATGCCGATTATAAAAAAAGATAGATTTTTACCGAGTGCAAAGACTAAAACATTTCTAAACTCATACCCTGAAGTGATAAAAAACGGCGGAAAAAGAAAAGTTGCCATCTTTATAGGATGTTTGGCAAATTATACTTATACTGATATTGGAAAAGCACTTTTAAAGATATTAAAAACTTTGGAAACCGATGCTTATCTTATCAAAAACCAGCTTTGTTGCGGAGCTCCGGCATATTTTACAGGGGATTTTGATACAGTTAATTATCTAGCGAAACACAATATTGAGTACTTTGAAAGCTTTATAGATGATGTTGATGCCATTATAGTCCCAGAAGCTACATGTTCGGCAATGCTTAAAAATGACTATCTGCACTTTTTCCAAGATCAGCCGCTTTGGCTTGAGAGAGCCAAAAAGTTAAACGGTAAAATATATATGGCAACCAAGTGGCTTGAAAATGAAACAAATCTTGGAGAAATACTTGAAAAAAATGGTAAAAAAATGAGTGAAATCATCACTTACCACGATCCTTGTCATGCCAAAAAAATGCAAAATATTTATAAAGAACCAAGAAACCTCATTAGCAAAAATTATGCTGTCAAAGAGATGAGTGACCCGGACAGATGTTGCGGATTTGGAGGGGTTACCATGCAGACAGAAAAATTTCATCTAGCAAAAGCTGCTGGACTTCCAAAAGCTGCCATGATAGAAGAAAGTGGAGCTGACATAGTAAGTGCAGAGTGCAGTGCATGCAGAATGCAGATAACAAACTCTCTTCATTATAACAATTCAAAAGTTATCTTTAAAAATCCGATAGAGTTGATAGCAGAAGCATTATAAAATAGTGCTAAGTGCTAAGCACTTAATGTCAAAGGAGCAACATGCAATACTGGAATCATATATATCAAAATTTCTCACCAATAGCTTTCAATATAGGAAGTATAAGCGTACATTGGTACGGTATAATGTATGTTTTAGCACTTATTTCTGCTTTATATATGGCTAAATGGATTGTAAAGCACGATAAACTACCTATTACACAAGAAGAACTGGATAATTATTTTATATGGGTAGAGATAGGAGTAATTCTTGGAGCAAGACTTGGATATATACTCTTTTATGACCCCCATACTGCATACTACCTGACACATCCATGGCAAATTTTCAATCCTTTTATGGATGGTAAATTTGTAGGCATTAGCGGCATGAGTTATCATGGAGCTGTTATAGGCTTTTTGATAGGCTCATACTTGTATGTCAAAAAATATAAGAAAAACTTTTGGATGCTTATGGATATAGTTGCCATTGCCGTACCGGCTGGATATATATTTGGAAGAATCGGCAACTTTTTAAACCAAAGACTTATAGGAAGAGTTACGAGTGAATCTTGGGGAATATATGTGGATGGTATCTTAAGACACCCTTCTCAACTTTATGAAGCTTTTTTGGAAGGTTTCATGGTCTTTATACTACTCTTTATATACAGAAAATATAAGAAATTTAACGGTGAACTTATTGTTTTATACGGTATATTGTATGGTATAGCCAGATTTATCGCTGAATTCTATAGACAACCGGATATTCAATTAGGTTTTATATGCTGCGGATGGATGACAATGGGTCAAATCCTTTCCATTGTAATGATAATACTGTCATTAGTTATTTATATATTCCTACGAAGAAAAAACATCAAAGAAAACAAACCCTAAATACTAAATCCTACAACCTAAATCCTTTTTTTCAATGTGTAAACAATGTCAAAAAAATATAATAACTAATCACCTGACCCCTAAAATATTAATTTTAGACAAAAAAGGCTCTAACTTAAAACAAAATTTATATTTTAAAGAGTAAAATACTCTTAAGTTATGTCCCAAACAGCCTATATTTCAACAATGTAGAGGTTGTGTAAGACAAATTCATCTAAAAGGATCTGCTTTGGAAAAGGCTGACATTATAGAAAGCTTAACAGGCGTAAGCGAGGAGAGAAAAAAGAGTAGAATTCCTGCCAAACTTGATTTTTATCAAAGTGCAACAGGATTATTTCTAGGTCTCTTCATGTGGGCTCATATGATCTTTGTTTCATCCATACTGCTAGGCAACAATGCCATGTATGATATTACAAAGATGTTTGAAGGTCAATTTATCTTTGGAGAGGGAAAACCAATCATTGTTAGCATTTCCGTTTTTATAGTGTTTGTTATTTTTATCATTCACGCCGGACTTGCAATGAGAAAATTTCCCATAAACTACAGACAGTACAAAACATTCAAAACAAGTATGAACTTGATGGGACACGATGATACCAAGATGTGGTTTATCCAGGCTTATACAGGGTTTGCGATGTTCTTTTTGGGCTCAGTACATCTTTATACCATAATGACAAAAGCTGATAAAATAGGGCCTTATGCATCAAGTGACAGAGTAGTAAGTGACTGGTTTTGGCCGTTATACATACTTCTTCTTTTAGCTGTTGAATTTCATGGTGCAATAGGACTTTACAGACTATGTGTAAAATGGGGTTGGTTTGATGGCGACAATCCAAAACAAACAAGAGCCAATCTAAAAAAAGCCAAAAAAATTGTTACTGTTATATTTTTGACTTTAGGAGTTTTATCTTTGGCAGCGTATATCAAAATAGGTATCGCACACAAACATCAATATGGTCAAAGGTATGTTCCGACATCATCAATATCCATACAATACAATAAACACGGAAAGGTAGCATAATGAAAGTATTTTATCATGATGCTTTGATCATCGGAGGAGGACTGGCAGGTCTTAGAGCTGCCGTTGTAGCTCAAAAAAGAGGATTGAATGCAGTTGTTTTATCTTTGGTTCCGGTAAAGAGATCC
>JALVWW010000322.1 GCA_027023175.1 Campylobacterales bacterium | reverse complement strand
ACAAGTTTATCTCGTAAATCATTTACAAAATCTTTTAAGTCACCTTTTAGCTGCTTTGAAAGAAGATGAAGTGCATCTTCACTTTTTGTTTCTATGATTTTGGCTATAGCTTCAGCTTTAGTTAAGTCAATTTTACCGTTTAAAAAGGCTCTTTTTGAAAACTCTCCCGGATTTGCCAACCTCGCACCTAGATTTATCACCTCTTTTAGTATAACATTTGCTACAACTATACCGCCATGACATTGAAATTCAACTATATCTTCACCGGTAAAACTGTGCGGGGCTTTAAAATAGAGTATTATTGCTTCATCTATAACGGTGTTGTCTTCTTTGTATAGATATGACAAAGTAGCATATCTTGGAGTGATAGTATTTTTTTTTGAAAGTTTTAGTGCGATTTTTAAGGCTTTATCTCCACTAACTCTTATAATGGAGATAGAGCCTATGCCATGAGCAGTCGCGATAGCCGCGATAGTATCCATTACTCTTTGTTTTTATCTCTGTTAAAATCGTTTACGAGGACATATTTGCCACCGTTTCTTGCAGTCCTTATTCCTACATACTTGTCAGGAAATTCTGCTCTTAACTCTTCAAGTGCAATTTTTACCAAGATTCCATCAAGTACTTTTGTTTGGGCTCTTCCATTGTTTTTTATCTTCTCTATGACATGTTCGAGATATTTTTTTATCATCTCTTTTTGGTTGCTTAAAAATTCAGCTATCTCAAGTCGTACATTAACATCATATTTGATATTTGCCCAATTATACAAAAGATATGAAAATGCTTTATATCTATAGCCCTCTTTACCTATAAGAAGCGCTGCATCTTCTCCATCAATGTATATGCAAACAGTATTGTCATTATATTTTTCTATCTTTTTAAGCTCTATCTCATAGCAACTTGCACTTAAAAGTTTTTTAACACCCTCTTCTATTTGCAGCATAACTTCATCATTCACACTGCATACAGGTATATTTTTGGAGCTATTTCTGTTTTTTTGTCTCTCTTTTTTTGGCTCTTTTAGTTTTTCGTCTTTTTTAGTAACTGATATAATTGCATTTTTTTTAAACATTCCCAAAAGTCCTGCACTTGGATGTTGCAGTATTTGGATATCAAGCTCGATAATAGAACAATCAAACTCTTTTGTAGCTTTTTGGTATGCTTCATCTATAGTTTTGGCTTCTATTTGAGTACTCATTTTTCAACCTTTTTAGCTTCTTTTATTTGTTGTTTTTTCTTTTCAAAAATTTTATTGATATAGTATTGTTGGGCTATAGAAAAGAGGTTGTTTACGAACCAGTAAAGTGTCAAACCTGCGGGGAATGTCATAAAGAAAAATGTAAATATAACAGGCAAATACTTCATAATCTTTGCCTGAGTAGGATCCTGAATGGTATTTGGTGTGATATGCTGCTGTAAAAACATCGTAATACCCATCAAGATAGGTAATATAAAATATGGATCCTTAACAGATAGATCGTGTATCCAAAGTATCCAAGGAGCGGCTTGCAGTTCTGCTGAATTTTGCAATACTCTATATAGTGCAAAAAAGATAGGTATCTGCAGTATCATAGGCAAACATCCGCCCATGGGATTGGCGCCATGCTTCTTGTATAGCTCCATCGTATGGGCATTAAGTTTTTGAGGCTCACCTTTGTATTTTTTTTGCAACTCTTTTATCTTTGGACTGAGTTCTTTCATTTTGGTCATAGAAACCATGCCTTTGTATGTCAAAGGAAAGAGAACGATTCTGATGACAAAAGTTGTGGCAACTATCGCCCAACCCCAGTTACCAAGAATTGAGTGCAAAAAGCTAAGAAGTAAAAAGATAGGTTTTGCTATAAAAGTAAACCATCCATACTCAACTATATCACCCATCTCCTTATCTATAGAGTTAAGTATCCTAAGCTCTTTGACGCCGATATAACCGTTAATGGTATAGTTTTGTTTTCCTTTTACGAAAGCTAGCGGATTATCTTCTTTGTCTTTTGATATATAAACATCAAGTCCACCTTTTAGATTGTAAAAAGCGGTTGTATAGTATCTGTCACTATCAGCTACTATTTTTGCATTTGCAAAATGCTCATCACCTTTTGCATCCTTATCTTTTATCATAGTCAAAGTATCATCAAACTCTTTTACCAGTACTCCGTGAAAAGTATATCCATCCACTTTTACATCAGGTCTAAAACCCGGACTTATAAAATAATCAGCAGGCTTTGAAAGCGATAAAGCAACAGTGTACTTTCCTATAGGATAAATTGTAATCTTTTTAACTACCGTAAGCGATGAGAGTTTTTGAGTCAAAGTGAGAGTAACCGGTTTGTTTTGTAGATTTATCTCTGTTTTATTAGCAATATACGGTGTCTTAAACGCTTCTGCATTTAACTTGGCATCAGAAAATCTTATCTCAAGCGGCAAAGGAAGCTTGGAGTCATTAAATAGCTGAACCCTACTTCCGTCTTCTTTTTTATATCTTTTACCATTGAGATAAAATTTATTAACTCTTCCAAAACTATCTATACTCATATCAAATCTTTTGCCTTTGATATTAGCAATAACTTTTTCATTTTTATTGATCGGACTACCGGTCGGTGCCGCAGAAGTTGCTTTAGGTGCAGTTGTGGCACTTGGTGTACTGAGTGCTTTTGGTGCTTGGATAGCATTGGAGGAGCTTTGTTTTTGTGTTGTACTGTTTAGCTCTATAGGCTTATTTATCTGCTTGGGAATAAACAAATAATCATAACCTGCAAAAAAAAGAAAACTTAAAACTGTGGCTAATATAACTCTTTGTTGGGTACTTAATTTATCTAACACTGCTTGAACCTTTAAACTCTTTTATTACATAAAAGGTGTTATTATTTTTTCGGATGTACCAATACTTGACTTTTATCTTTTTTGCAACTCTTTTCATTATCAAATGTTTATCAAACTTTTTTTTAATAGTGGGATACTCTATACCCCCTTTAAAAAGTTGATTGCATCTTAAAATCCTCAAAGCGGAAAAAAAGAGTGCTTTAAAGAGACTGTTATTATCTATTTGCCATTTAGCATACTCCGAACAGGTAGGATAATACCTACAACTTCCCCGCCCAAATATTATACTGATATATTTTTGGTAAAAAGAGAGAAAATTAAGCAACAAATGCTTCATATCTCCTCGCTTTTCAGGGCATCTACTCTTTTAAAGGACTTTATCAATCCTTTTTTTATATCATTATATTTTAAATTAATTATTTTTTGTCTTGCGACAAAAACATATGAACCATTTTTTAACTTTGGTGAAAACTCCAAAAAAAGACTCCTGAGTCTTCTTTTTGCAAAATTTCTCCTGACAGCATTACCTATCTTTTTACTTGCGGTAAAACCGACTTCTTTTTTGGTACCCTCTTTGTAAAATAGTACAAAGCTGGCACCAAACTCTTTTTTTGAATTTTTATACAAATATCCAAATCTTCCGCTATCGGAGATTACCCTAAAACCGCCTAAACGCTTAATCTTTTTCTACCCTTTGCTCTTCTGGCATTGATAACTTTTCTGCCGTTTTTGGTTTTCATTCTGACTCTAAAACCGTGAGTTCTCTTTCTTGGTGTATTGTGTGGTTGAAAAGTTCTTTTCATCTCTTTGATCCTTTATAATTTACATAGTTTAAGGAATGGATTTTACTAAAATATTACTTAAAAGGAGTTTATTTAAATAATCCTCCCCAGAGGGGGAAGATTATATTATAGTGTTTTAGCTACAAGTTTGTTTATTCTTTTTACAAATTCACTGCTGTCTTCGAGCTTCATACCTTCAATTAGCCTTGCCTGGTCATAAAGTATGTAGGCTACATCGTTTAACTCCGCAAGTGAATCATTTTGTGAGAGTTTTTTTACTATTTCATTATCAGGATTTATTTCCAAGATAGGCTTTACTTTTGGCAAATCACTCTGTCCCATTTGTTTTAACATCTCCTGCATGGCAAAGTCAGGATCATTCTTGTCAAATACTATACAGGCAGGTGATTCTTTCAGTCTGGAGCTTAATTTTACATCTTTTACTTCATCTTTTAGTATCTCTTTCATTTTTACGAGAATTTTAGAAAACTCTTCCTCTTTTTTCTTATCCTCCTCTTTCTTTTCCTCTTTTTGCTCTTCGTCTATATCACTTGTCGATACAGATTTTACAGGAGTTTTGTCATACTCTGTCACCATCGGCATAATAAGAGCATCTACTTCATCATCCATAATGAGTACTTCTATATCTTTATCCTTAAAACTCTCTATAAGTGGAGAATTTTTAAGCATTTTTTCATCTTCTCCGGTTATATAGTAGATAGACTTTTGTCCCTCTTTCATAGCTTCTTTGTACTCTTTGAAGCTGACATTGTCTCTTTTTGTTGATTTAAATAGCATCAAATCAAGAAGTAAATCTTTGTTTTCAAAATCAGTATAAACCCCCTCTTTTAAAACTTTTCCAAAAAGTTTCCAAAATTTTAAATACTTGTCAAAATCTTTCTCTTTTATCTTTTTAAGTTCATTTAGTATCTTTTTGACTGAAGTTTTTTTGATCTTGGTAAGGATTGTATTTTGCTGAAGTATCTCTCTACTGACATTTAAAGGCAAATCTTCACTGTCTATAATACCTCTAACAAATCTCAAATATGTAGGCATGAGCTCTTTATCATCATCAGTTATAAATACTCTTTTAACATAAAGTTTAACTCCGGGCTGATAATCGACCCTGAAAAGGTCAAACGGAGCAACTGACGGGATATAAAAGAGTGTCGAATACTCCAGTGTTCCTTCCGCATTTGTATGTACCCAATGAAGCGGGTCATTGCTATCACCTGTTAATTGCTTGTAAAAGTCTATATACTCTTCATCGCTAATTTCATTTTTATTTAGTCTCCAAAGAGCCGAAGCTTTATTGATTTGCTCAAATTTTTTCTCTTTTTTACCATCTTTTTCTTCCTCTTTTAAAAGATAGATAGGAAAAGGTATGTGATTTGAATACTTTTTGACAATTCTTTCTATCGTCCAATCATCTAAAAACTCCTCTTCACCGTCTTTTAGATGAAGTATCACCTCAGTTCCTTGAGTTTTCTTTTTCGCCTCTTTTATTTCATATTCACCATTACCGCTACTAACCCATTTATAAGCTTTCTCATCCCCAGCTTTTTTACTTAAAACTTCTATCTTTTTGGCAACCATAAAAGCCGAGTAAAACCCCACTCCAAATTGACCTATCAAAGATGAGTCTTTTTTGGCATCACCGCTTAATTGTGATAAAAATGATTTGGTACCGCTTTTTGCGATAGTTCCAAGATGTTCGACCAAATCTTCCTCATTCATTCCTATACCATTATCTCTAACTATTAGTTTTTTCTTCTCTTTATCAGTTTCTATCTCAATACGAGGCTCAAAAACCAAATCTTTAAACTTTTCATCACTAATAGTCAAAAATTTAAGCTTATCTATGGCATCGGAAGCATTTGAGATAAGTTCTCTTAAAAAGATCTCCTTATTTGAATAAAGTGAGTGAATCATAAGATCAAGTAGTTGATTTATCTCTGTATCAAACTTATGTTTTGACATTTTGCTATCCTTTCTGTTAAATTTTTATGAAATTATAGCAAAAATTATCTATTTTGTAAATATATCTAAATATTTTTCGTAAGAATACTTGATAGTAATAGTATCAAGTATATATTTTTTTGAAGATTATGATAGCTAAAATAGTAGCACTTATAGTAAGAGTAATATTTAAAGCTATATTTAACCCTACCCGCAGATAGTCACCATCTTGAAGCATATTGACATTTTCAAGAGAAAAAGTGGAAAATGTTGTCAAAGCACCTAGAAAACCCGTGATAACAAGTGCTTTATACTCCGGTGCTACAACTTGAGAAAAATACATAGCCATAAACCCGATAATAAAACTGCCAAGCACATTCACACTGAGTGTCCCCACCGGAAAAAGAGTATCAAAAGATTTTTGAACAAACCCTGCTATCAAATATCTTGAAATTGCACCAAAAAATCCACCTATACCAACATATAAAAGTATCAATTTTATCC
This sequence comes from Campylobacterales bacterium, assembly GCA_027023175.1. GTDB lineage: Bacteria > Campylobacterota > Campylobacteria > Campylobacterales > JALSKU01 > JALSKU01. The sequence goes on along the minus strand of JALVWW010000322.1, from coordinate 18,234 downwards.
CTTTTTATTTTGTGATTAGTGATCCGTAATCCGTGATTAGTTTTTGAAAAAGTCAAATGACTTTTTCAATTTCCCTATGCTAGTCACGAGTCACTAATCACGAGTCACTATTTATGCTTATATTTAATAACTTCCGTATCACTTATAGTTGTCAAACCCTCTTCTATCATATTATCTATTTTATCAATAAAGTTAACAATTTTTTCTTCATCATCAATTATTTCAATAACTATAGGCAACTCCTGGGAGAGCATCCAGACATTAAAACTTCTTACTTCACTATGAGCCCCGATACCCGCCACTCCTTTAAAGACTGTCGCACCTGCCAAGCCGTACTCTTTTACTTTTTTAAGTATTTCTTCCCAAAGAGGCTTGCCGTCATATTTGTCTTGATTGTCTATATAAATTCTTACTATCTTTTTTTTACCAAGGTATCTTTTCATTTTTCTGTCTCCTTTTCTTGAAGCAAAGCTCCTTCTCAATTGTCCTCACTTTATTGTAGAATTCCGCTTGCGCTATATCCTCTCACTGAAGCTTTGCCTTTGGCAAGAATAAAACATTTTCTTAATGTTTTATATTTCTGTCTCCTTTTTTTGAAGCGAAGCTTGCAACACTCTGTCCATATCATCTCTAAGCTTTTCAAACCAGTTTAGATCTTTTTTAGGATCAACAGAGTCCAAATAAACCAACTTTACTTTTACTCCAAAATTACCCAAAAAGTTTTTGGAATCAAACACTTGAATTGTGCCTATAAAAACTGCCGGTTGCACTTTTAAGTCCAACTTTTCAGCCAAAAGTTTTGCTCCGGCTTTGAATTTTAAAAGTTTTTTTCCGTTGCTTCTTGTTCCTTCTGGAAAAATTGCTATAACTCTACCTTTTTTAAGTCTATCTTTTGCATCTTTGAAAAGCTTTACCAAAGATTTTCTATTTTCTCTTTCTATCGCTATCATCTCGGGAAGGTCAAGTATATGACCAAAAAATGGAATATCTCCTATCTCTTTTTTAGCAACCCAAGCCAAATCAGCAGGATATATTGCCTCCATGATAACGATATCAGCCACGCTTTGGTGATTTAAAAGAAGCATCTTTGCTTCACTGTCCGGTTTTCCCTCTATCTCAAGTTTGACTCCAAGCAAAAAAAGCTGTAACTTAGCCCAAAGATTTCTAAAAGTTTTATGATGTTTTCTAAAAAGAAACATCAACACAACAACTACTGAAATAGTAACAAAAAAATTAATAGAAAAATAAAGAGCTAAAAATCTCTGCCATAACTTTTTCATATTAAACACATCCTTCTCCCTTCAACCTTTAACCTTCTCCCTTCACCCTTCATCCTACTTCCTCACCCAACCTATTTTGCCGTTTGGAAGCAATACTTTTATATATTTTTTTGTACTGTTTAATTTTTCGGCTACTATTTTTCTATCTGTCAGATAAAAAACAGTTGAATTGTAAGTCGGCAAAATTCTTATTTTTGTATTTTTGGGTAAAATTATGCTATCAAAAGGATTGTAAAATATAAACAGATAAATCATGATCAAAATAAAGATAAATATATACACAATTTTTCTTCTAAAGAAAAAAATCACAAGAGAGAAAAAAGCTATCGCAACCAAAGTGATATTTTTATACATTGATATTTTGCTGGCTTTTGGATTGAGTCCTAGTTGTGTACTTGTATCTTCATTGGATACATCAAGTGGTATGGTAAAATTCTCAAATTTGTTTTTTTTGATATTAAAATATGAAAACTTAAACTCTTTTTGAGTGTTGGGCAATATAGCAAAGTAAAATATTTTTGAATAAGGAAGATTGATACTATATGAATCTATACCATCTTTTATGGTGTTGGCAATTTTAAAATCACGAATATTTGCCTCTTTTGCTTCTATTTCCATTACAAGTATATTTGACTTTTTATCAAATTTTGTAGTTTTGAATTTTGCTACTTTCAAGTCATCGGCTATAACACCACTAAATATATCACTCTTTTTCAGCTGAATTATTTCTGGCTTGAAAGGTTGTAAGGATTTTGTAACTATATTTTTTATACCTTTTGATACGGATACGCTTATAGTGGGCAACAGAGCATTTGTCGATGTAACTTTTAGATAATATTCATTAAAATAGATATTGTCATTAAACCATTTCCATGAGTTTTTGGGATTGATTACCTTTGACTCTATACCGTTTTGAAATGTGGTAACTATTTTATCAAAATCACTAACCGCTATAACAGCCTTTATCTTTATTTTAAATATTTGGTTGACATATACTCTGTCTGGTTTTTTTACATAGGAAAGATATATGATGTTTTCTTTTACACCAGACTTAGTTTCATTTATATCTCCGGACCAAATATAGCCCAAAAATAGAAAAATAAAAAGTATATATCTCAAAATCCTAATTTCTCCAGCAATTTTTGAAGCTTAGAGCAATGAGGTAGCCCTAAACCCTAAACCCTAAACCCTATTCTCCCATAAACCCCTGAAGCATTTTTACTCCATCATCACTTCCTAATATCTCCTCCATTGCTCGCTCAGGATGAGGCATCAAACCAAAAACATTTTTTTGCTCATTGCAAATTCCTGCAATTGATTCAACCGAACCGTTTGGATTGGAAATGTTTCCTTTTTCGTCGCAATAACTCAAAAGTATCTGTCCGTTATCTTTCAATCTTTTCAAACCTTCATCATCTATATAGTAATTGCCTTCTCCATGAGCTATAGGAATATTGAGGATATCACCTACTTGAAGTTTTTGCAAAAATTTATTATTAGCGTTTTCAACTTTTAAATAGTGAAATTCAGATATAAAATGAACATTTCTGTTTTTTTTCATAGCTCCCGGCAACAAGCCAAGCTCCAAAAGGATTTGAAATCCATTACAAATACCCAAAACCTGTCCGCCACTGTTTGCAAACTCTATTACACTTTTCATTACAGGAGAAAATTTTGCTATCGCACCGCTTCTTAAGTAATCTCCATAACTAAAACCTCCAGGCAATACAACAAGGTCAATATCCAAAGGAAGTTTTTCCTCTTTATGCCATACAAGATTTGTTTTAGCTCCAAGTTTTTCATAGGCATATTTTGTATCGAGTTCGCAGTTTGTACCGGGAAATACTACTATGGCAACATTCATCTCAAGCCTTGTTTTCAACTATAATTTCATAATCTTCTATAACGGTATTGGCAAGCAACTCTTCACTCATCTTTTCAACTCTTTTTTTGATTTTGTTTTCATCATTATCGTCAATATCCAAAATGATTTGCTTTCCTATGCGAACATCTTTTACCTCATCAAATGCTAGAGAGTTAAGCGCATGAAGTACTGCTTTGCCTTGTGGATCAAGTACTCCCTCTTTAAGTTTAATGTTTACTACTACTTTCATCTCATTTCTCCTTTCCAAGAAGCAAAGCTTCTTGAAAATTTCTCTTGAGTATTGCTTTGCCTTTGGCAAGAGAAACTTTCATAATTTTTATTTTTATTTTTTACAGGAAAGCATAAATGTTTCATTTAATATCCTTTAAAATTCTATCCAGCACCTCTTCATAAGCCATTTTAACTCCACCCAAGCCTTGTCTAAATCTGTCTTTATCAAGTTTTTCCTTGGTTTTTACATCCCAAAATCTACAACTATCCGGGCTTATCTCATCTGAGAGAAGTATATTGCCCTCTTTGTCTTTTCCAAATTCTACTTTAAAATCTATAAGGTTTAAACCCCTCTTCAAAAAAAAGCTTTTTAAGATGGTGTTTATCTCTCTGCCTAATATCTTCAAAGTTTCAAGTTCATTTTCGCTTGCAATATCAAGCAAAAGACAATGTTCATCGTTTAAAAGGGGGTCACCTAACTCATCATCTTTGTAGTAGAATTCAACCAAAGCAAAAGGCAAAACCGTACCATCTTTTATACCCAATCTTTTTACCAAAGAGCCTGTTGCTACATTCCTCACAACTACTTCCAAAGGTATGATGTCAACTTTTTTGACCAATTGTTCATTTTCACTTAAAGTTTTCACCAAGTGTGTTTTGATACCGTTTTCTTCCAAAAGTTTAAAAAGCTCGGTGCTGATTTTGCAGTTTAGCGCACCTTTGCCCTTTTCCTGTCCTGTTTTTTGAGCATTAAAAGCTGTCAAATCGTCTTTGAATTCCGAAATCAATAGATCTTCATCTTTACATTTATAAAGCTTTTTACCCTTTCCCTCATAAAGCAATTCCAACTTTTTCATTATTTAGCCTTTTTTTCTATATCTAAAACCTTCACTATATCAAGAGCGGTTTTTAACTGCAAATCTTTATAGATATCCTCTTTTTTAAGTATCTTTTTACCTTTAAGCTTTTCCTCTTTTTTAACTACTTTTTTACCATCAGCTTTTTCAAGTTCACTTTTTAAATGTTTTTTAAGCTCTCTCTCTTTGATCATAAAGTCATCTTTTTGAGTAGGTACTTTCCCCGGATAAACAACAACATCAGGAGATACTCCGACTGATTGTATAGTTCTTCCGCTAGGCAGATAATATCTGGCGATTGTAAGCCTAATAGCTTCAGTTTTATCTATAGGAAGTATAACTTGAACACTACCTTTTCCAAAAGTTTTTTCTCCTACTATAATAGCTCTTTTGTGATCCTGTAGTGACCCGCTTACGATCTCACTTGCACTGGCGCTTCCACCGTTTACAAGTACAACTATGGGGATATTTTTTACAGTTCCCTTTTCAGTTGCTTTATATTCAGTATTTTCACTTTTTACTCTTCCTTTTTGTGAAACTATCACACCCTTATCCACAAAAAGATTGACTAGCCCTACTGCTTGTGAGAGCAAGCCGCCCGGATTGTTTCTAAGGTCAAGTATTATTCCTTTTTTATGAGGATAATCTTTAAGAGCTTTTTTAACTCCTGCAACCACCTTTTTATCAAAACTTGTAACTCTTATATAAAGTACATCACTGTTTTCTATCTCTTTTGCATAAACTGACTGAATTTTTATGATATCTCTTATAATTTTTATCTTCAAAGGCTTGGTTTCACCTTTCCTGACAATTGTCAAAACTATTTTCGTTTTTGGTTTTCCTCTCATCAAGGAAACTGCTTCATCTATAGTCATATTTAGAGTTGATTTGTCATTTATTTTTAGGATTATATCTCCGGCTTTTATGCCGGCTTTGTATGCGGGTGTGTCATCTATGGGTGATATAACAGTAAGCACTCCATTTCTCATACCGACTGTTATGCCAAGACCGCCAAATTCTCCGCTTGTTTGTATTTGCATCTCTTTAAAAGCTTTTTTATCCAAAAACGAAGAGTGTGCATCCAAATTGGACAAAAGGCCGGCTATTGCTTTATTGACTATTTTATCCATAGTCAAATCATCTACATAATACTTTTCAACCGTACCCAAAACTTTTGTAAATTTAGATAACGCCTTAAGTCTTGTTTCGTTATCATGTTTACCCTCAGCAAACAAAGATGAAGAAAAAAGCAAAGCTCCACCTATAAGTGTAGTGACAAATCCCAATGCTATAAATCTATTTTTTTTCATTTATTTTACTATCCCTTATATAATTTTATTTAAGAGAGATATTTTACTTAATAATTCCTAAATAGATTGTTAAATACTATATTAATTTGAAAACTAAAAAGTCTATATTTTCTTTTTCCCATTCATATTTATATCAAAATCTTTAAAGTTATTAAATAATTCCACTGAATATACTTGACAAAGATAGACTAAATGTTGTATAATTTCATCAAAAGTTTAAGTTTGACTATATATACCAGTCAATAAAGGAGAAAAAACTATGAAACAATTATTTGAAAAATTAACCCATCAAATGACCGCAGCACTTGAGAGCGGTATATCACTGGCTTTGCACAACAAAAACAGTGAAGTAGAAAAAATTCATGTGCTATGGGCACTGCTTACAAACAGCAACTCTATATTAAATCAAGCATTAAATAAAATGAATATAGACAAAGCTGCCATTGAGCTTGATGTAAAGTCTCAGGCTGATAGACTTCCTAAAGTCTCAACCGTAACAAAAGAGAATATAAAAATATCAAGAAACCTGGCTGAGAGTTTACAAAAAGCCGAAGGACTTATGAACTCGATAGGAGATAACTACCTGGCAGTTGACACTTGGATACTTGCCAACCTTGAAGATGAGCCTTTTAAGAGTATTTTTTCTAAATATTTAGACTTGTTAGAGCTAAAGAAAAATCTTGAAGCCATAAGAGGTGGAAAAAAGATAGAGTCTCAAAGTGCGGATGAAAATCTTGAAAATTTGGAAAAGTATGGTATAGATTTAACCAAAAAAGCACTCAACAATGAGCTAGACCCGGTTATCGGAAGGGATGAAGAGATACAAAGGATCATGCAAATCCTTATAAGAAAAACCAAAAACAATCCTATCCTTTTGGGAGAGCCTGGAACCGGTAAAACTGCTATAGTTGAGGGATTGGCTCAAAGGATTGTAGAAAAAGTTGTACCTCTTAGTTTACAAAACAAAAGAGTTGTAGCACTTGATATGAGTGCTTTAATAGCCGGTGCAAAATATAGAGGAGAGTTTGAAGATAGACTAAAAGCTGTCATAGATGAAGTAAAACAAGACGGTAATATCATCCTTTTTATAGATGAGATTCACACAATTGTCGGAGCGGGCGCAAGTGAAGGAAGTATGGATGCTGCAAATATGCTAAAGCCTGCACTTGCTAGAGGTGAACTTCATACTATAGGTGCTACAACACTAAAAGAGTATAGAAAATATTTTGAAAAAGATGCGGCACTTCAAAGAAGATTTCAACCTGTAAAAGTTGAAGAGCCAAACATCAACGAAGCTTTGCAAATCCTAAGGGGTATCAAAGAAAAACTTGAAGCTCACCACAATGTAACTATACTCGACAGTGCATTGGTGGCTGCCGCAAAGTTAAGTGATAGATATATCACTGACAGATTTTTACCGGATAAAGCCATAGACCTTATAGATGAGGCTGCAGCTGAACTTAAGATGCAGATAGAGAGTGAGCCTATGGAATTATCCAAAGTAAAAAGAGAGATAAATGCCCTTTTGGTTGAAAAAGAGGCTCTAAAAATGGATAAATCCAAGAAAAACGAAGAGAGACTAAAAGAGATAGAAAAAGAGTTAGCCGATAAAGAGGAGCATAAAAGAGCGCTAGAGCATCAGTTTGAAAATGAGAAAAAAGTTTTCAATGAAATTGCCGAGCTTAAAACCAAAATTGATGAGCTTAGACGAGAGGCTGAGCTTGCAAAAAGAAACAGCGACTTTAACAAAGCTGCCGAAATAGAGTATGGCAGAATTCCTGAACTTCTAAAAAAAGAGGAAGAGTTAAACGAACAATGGGCTAAAATGCAAGAGAGCGGTACACTTCTTAAAAACAGTGTTGACGAAGAGATGATAGCCAAAATAGTTAGTAAATGGACAGGTATCCCTGTAACAAAAATGCTCCAAAGTGAAAAAGAGAAAGTTTTGCACATCGAAGATGAACTTAAAAAAGAGGTAAAAGGTCAAGATACTGCCCTAAAAGCAGTAAGCAGAGCTATAAAGAGAAACAAAGCGGGACTTAGCAGTGAAACCAAACCGATAGGTAGCTTTATGTTTTTAGGACCTACCGGTGTAGGTAAAACTCAAACAGCTAAAACTTTGGCTAAATTTTTATTTGATAGCGAAAAGTCACTCATCAGGTTTGATATGAGCGAATATATGGAAAAACATGCAGTCTCAAGACTGGTCGGTGCACCTCCGGGATATGTAGGGTATGACGAGGGAGGACAGTTAACTGAAGCTGTCAGAAGACATCCCTACAGCGTTCTTTTATTTGATGAGATAGAAAAAGCTCATCCTGATGTTTTCAATATCTTGCTTCAGGTATTGGATGATGGAAGATTGACTGACAACAAAGGTGTTACGGTTGATTTTAAAAATACCATTATCATTCTTACTTCAAATATAGCAAGTGGTAAGATAATGGAGTTTGTCGATCCAAAAGATAGAGAAAAGGCTGTAATGGATGAGCTTAAACTCCACTTCAAACCGGAGTTTTTAAACAGGCTTGATGATATAGTCATATTCAATCCTTTAGGACTCGAGCAGATAAAAGAGATAGTCGATATCATGCTAAATGACTTAAGAGCAAGACTAAAAGAGAGAGATATTGAAATAAGCCTAAGCGACAATGCAAAAGCACTGCTTGCAGAGGCCGGATTTGATCCGGTTTACGGAGCAAGACCTTTAAAAAGGACTATCTATGAGCATGTAGAAGACAAAATTGCCGAAATGATTTTGGAAGACAAGATAAAAGATGGTGACAGTATCTTTGTAGATGAGCAAAACAAAGAGATAGTTATAACAGTAAAATAATAAGTTTACCCTCTTGCCAAAAGAGCAAGAGGGTAAACTTTAAAATGCCCTTTTAAATTCAGGATATGCTTCTACCCCACATTCGCTTACATCAAGTCCCTCAACCTGCTCATCATCACTTGCTCTAAAAGTAATAACAGCATTAATGATTTTTAAAAATATATATGAAGATACAAAAGCAAAAATTGCTACAACTATTACACCTTTTAATTGAGAAGCAAAAGAAACTTTATCTACAAACAGAGCAACTGCCAAAGTTCCCCATATTCCATTTACCAAGTGCACTGATAAAGCTCCTACAGGGTCATCTATCCTTAGTTTATCGAAAAAAGGAACTGCAAGTATAACTAAAATCCCGCCTATTGCACCTATGGCAATGGGTGAATATATATCATACAAGTCCGCTCCTGCTGTGATAGCAACCAAACCGCCCAAAGCTCCGTTTAGTATCATGGTGATATCAAGCAGTTTATATCTTATATACATAAAGAGTGCCGCTATGATAGCTCCTGCCAAGCCTGCCGTATTTGTGTTGAGTATAGTTAGAGCTACGATATCCGCACTCTCTTTTGAACTTATGGTACCTACACTTCCACCGTTAAAGCCGAACCATCCTATCCACAGTATCATTGCACCAAGAACCACCAAAGGAATATTTGAAGCCGGTATTACTTTTATAGCTCCGTTTTTGCCGTATCTTCCTTTTCTCGGACCTATTACCAAAATAGCAGCCAAAAGCGCCCATGCTCCCGTGGAGTGAATCACAGTAGAACCCGCCAAGTCATGTATGCTTGATATATCCAAAAAGCTTCCTTTTAAAAAGTTTGCACCCCAGGTTACATTTACAACCGCGGGATAAATCAAACCTGCCATAATGACGGTAAAAAACATTAAAGGTATGATTTTTGTTCTTTCACTGACACCTCCACTCATAATGTTGACAGTTTTTCCCACAAATGCCATCTGAAACAAAAATGCTGCCCAAAGACTATAGCTTGCATTTCCCCATCCACCAAATGCAAAACTGTAACCTCCGAGCAAAAAAGTTATAGAAGCAACAGCATATATAAGAGTATTGACCGTCAATACAGCCGTTACATTTTTTGTCCTGACAAGCCCAGCTTCAAGCATAGCAAAACCCGGCACCATAAAAATAATAAGCACCATAGCAAAAAGCATAAAAAGTGTATCTATAATATATTTTGTATCGCCCATTTTTATCCTTTGTATGATTTTTAAGGGTACCTCTAACAGGGCACCTCTAACAATATAACATATTTTTTTGAAAAAAAAATTGATTTTTTGATGAAATTTTAGGCAGTTTTATATTTTTAGATAAGGATTTACATCACTGTTCGCTTATGATATAAATCTATTCTATTGAGTTTATAAACCTTTTTAACAACCTATGATAAAATACAAGTTAAATCTAAAAAGAAAAGGGTTAAAATATGAAAAAATTGGCATATATAACACTTTTAAACTTGGTAATAATTTTTGCAATCTCAGGATGTGCGAGACCTGGAGTACAGGAGGTTGATGCCACGGCAACAGAGCATGTGCTTTACTCTCAAAGCGGCATTATAGAGTCTATTCGCCCGGTTGCTGTAAAAGACAACGGCACAGGAACATTTATAGGTGCAATAGCAGGAACTGTACTTGGGTCACTTATTGGCAATGGAAGAGGAAATACGCTAGCCACTCTTGCCGGCGGTCTCAGTGGAGCTTATGTGGGAAACCAAGTTGGTAAAGCAAATGCTCAGGAGTTGACTGTAGTACTGGATAACGGTCGAAATGTTGTCGTAATAGCAAAGGGAACTCGATTTTATACAGGTGAACGCATTCGTATCATTAAAAGAGGCAACCGTGTTGTAAATATAGAGGCTTTATAGCCTCTTATTTATCGCAGTTTTTTACACAAATTTTTTGTATTTGGATTTCACCGCCACAGTTTAAGAAGCAGATATCAAAATCTTTTTGGCATCTGCACTCTCTTTTACAAAGAGTTTGTTCTTGTGAGACAATTTCATTAAAGTTTTTTTGCTTTGGAGGTTTTGGCTCTCTTGGTTTGTTTCTCAACATTCTTTTTATGATATATCGCAAATCATCTTCTCTATTGCAAGCGTATGTATCATGGGAAGTTTTACATTTATTTCTAAAATAACTCCAGTCCTGATAGTTTTGACTATACTCATTTTGCCAGTCAAATATCTTAAGGTTATAGTCACTAAGCCTTTTTAGGTATTTGTTATATCTTCTTTTATATCGCTTATCCATTATGGCTTTTATATCTTTTGCTCTTTCATAGGCATCGTTTAGACATTGATTGTATTGAAAGTCACATCTGCTTTGACACTCATTTCTTGCATTGGTGCACTCATTGATACACTGCTTAGCTTTTTGACCCACCGGAGGAATGTAAATATTTTTTACCGCATACTGAGGTGCACATCCAGAAATAAACAAGACAAAAGTTAAAGACAAAAAGAGATATTTTATCATAATGGCTCCTTTTTTAAGGATATAGTATAAAAAATTTGTGCAAAAATGGTGAACCAAGTCAATCACTAATCACTAATCACGAGTTACAAATCGCTAACCAAAAAGCTATCCTTATGAATATGTTCAAACGCTGCTTTTAAAGATATAAAAAGTTCACGATTGTTCTCTTCCATCTCTCTAAGCATTTTTTTTGTGTTAGCCCTAGCATGCGGCATCTTCACATCAAACCTAAAGGCAGGACAAGCTTCATCACCTATAAGAGGAAAATCATTGACTCTGGCACAGTCTATAAGCTGTCTTTCTCTAACAAGTATCAGGGGTCTTATCACTTCAAGTCCGTTTGAGGCTTTGTATTTTGGAGGCAAACTTCTCAGGGCTCCATTATACATAAAATTCATAAAAAAACTCTCTGCAGCATCATCAAAATGGTGTCCTAAAGCAACTTTGTTATATCCTCCCTTAAGTGCAGCACTATACAAAGCCCCTCTTCTCATTCTTGAGAAAAAACTGCAAAATGATGAATTTTTCCTTATTTTTTCTTTTGCAAGTTCGAAAGTCTCAGTCTCATATATTTCAAAAGGTATGCCATACTCCAGGCAGTGGTTTTGCAAAGTTGAGAGGTCTTCACCCATACCATAGCTTACACAAACTGCTTTAAATTCAAACTTAAAAGGAGCTACTCTTTGGACATGAGTGAGTATGTGAGCCAAGCTCAAAGAGTCTTTTCCTCCACTAAGACCAAGCAATACTTTGTCTCCCTCACCTATCAAAGAGTATTTGGCATTGGTTCTGCCGGTAATTCGTAAAAGTTTTTTACTGATATTAGCTTTTTTCAATAACTTTATCCAATAACGAAATAATGAAATCGGCACTATTTTTGGCTGAGCTTTTTAAAAATTCATCAAAATCAAATCCCGCATCCATATCAGCTGCATCACTGATGGATCTTAGTATCATAAAAGGAACTTTCAAAGCATCGGCGACCACAGCAACACTGGCTCCTTCCATCTCAAGAGCATTTGCACCAAAAGTTTTTCTTATCCACTCCTTTTTCTTGCCATCAGCAATAAATTGATCTCCCGTAGCTATGATACCCTCTTTTAATTTGATATTTTTTTCTTTTGCTACCTCTTTGGCAAATTCATTCAACAAAAAATCACTCTCGACATAAACCGAACCTTCAGGAACAAAACCGTAAGGGTGACCAAAAGCTGTAATATCCAAGTCGTGCTGACACAGCTTGGTTGCAATGATAAGATCTCCTATATGCAGATCCTCATCTATCGCACCGGCAACTCCGCTAAAAAGCAGTTTTTCTATACCGAATTTTTCTATCATGGTCGTTGCGGTAAGTGCTGCAAAAACCTTTCCTATCTTACTGTAAGCTATGATAACATCATGCCCTTTATAGTTTGTTTTATAATATTTGTTTTTTGCATACTCTATAACTTCATACTCTTTAAAAAACTCTAAAAGGGGCTCAATCTCTTCAACCATAGCACCCATAATGCCTATTGTCATATAATCTCTCCTGATGATTTTAGTTATTTATTCTAAGTAGATATTTTTGTGTATAAGAGAGTTGTCTGTCCAGTTTTACACTAAGCAACTCCTCTTCAAACAGTTTTGCTTTTGTTTGTAAAATTCCTTTGGGATTTACAACCCTGCTTCCGCCCCAAAAACCAAGCCCATCCTCATATCCGACACGATTTACAAAGACAGTATAAGTACCGCTCAGACTCGACGTAGTTGAGAGAATACTTTGCCATCTTTGCTCTATCTCAAGACCTTCTTCGCCAAAACCTCTTGAGGGAGAAGCAGAAAGTACATATATCATATCCGGCTTAAGCGAAACTATTTTATCTATTATTTTTGAATTCCACAAATCCTCACAAATAACTGTAACCGCACTGCCAAATCTTGTTTCAAAAAGCTCCAAGCTGTCTCCTGCAAAGAAAAATCTCGCTTCCTGGAACATACCGTAATTTGGAAGAGAATTTTTATGGTAGACATTGATAACTTTTCCTTTGGAAAAATAAACGGCACTGTTGTAAATCTTATGACCGACTCTCAAGGCTGTGCCCACTATGATATCAATTTGTAAGCTTAACTCTTCAAAAATTTGTAACTCTTTTACATCATAGGCATCCTCATAAACCAAGTCCATAAGCATATAACCGTTTAAAGAGAGCTCGGGAAAGATTACGATATTGGCATTGTCCCGAATAGCTCTATCAATATACCGGATATGTTTTTGTATATTATCTTTGGATAGTTTTGGCTTGATTTGCGCCAATGATATTTTCATAACTCTACTCCAATATTAGCTACAACTCTTGACAAACATTTGACAGAGTTTGCATGTCAGTTATACAGTATGTAGGTTTTTTAGTAACCCTTCTATTGATACCCTTAAGAACATTTCCTCCAAATTCAATAAACATATCTATATCATTATCAATCTTTTGAATGGACTGTTTATAAAGTACCGGCATAACAAGTTGCTTTGAAAGTAAATTGACAGCATCTTTTTTACACTCATAAGCCTCTGATGTTACATTTGAAATAACCGGGGATATAAATTCATCTTTTAAAAATTTTTCCAGGTATGGTTTTAGAGCATCGGAGGCTTCACTCAAAAGCGGACAGTGGCTTGCTACTGACATATTGAGCAAAATAGCTCTTTTTGCTCCTGCACTCTTAAAAACACTCTCCAAGGATGCCAAATCACTTTTTACACCCGCTATTACAATTTGTCCATCTGCATTATAGTTCGCAGGCCATACCTGCTTACCGTTTCCCCTGGCTGCTTCACAAATTTCTTCGGTTTTTTTATCATCAAGTCCAATGAGTGCCATCATACCGGCTTCAAAATTTTTGCAGTTTTCTGCCATAAGTTTTCCTCTTTGGTGAACCAACTCCACACCATCGAGATAGTCAAGTGCACCAACACTAACAAGTGCAGAAAATTCTCCAAGAGAATGACCCAATGCAAATGACGACCTTATCATCATTTCATCCTCAAAAAGTTTATGCGCTATAGAACTTACAAGAAGGATGGCAGGCTGGGTAAATTCTGTTTTTTCCAGGTTTTCATTTTCTTCAAAAAGAAGAGCTTTAAAATCAACTCCAATCCTGTCACTGGCATTTTGTATCATCTCTTTTGCTATTTGGCTATCTTCATAAAAACTCTTTCCCATGCCGATAGACTGGCTACCCTGCCCCGGAAATAAAAAAGCTATTTTTTTAGTATTTTGCATTGTTTCTCCTACAATTTATAATTTATATTCATTTATTTTTTTTCTGAGTGTATTTCTGTTGATGCCGAATTTATCTGCTATTTTAAGTTGGGATTTAAACTTTAAAAAACCGGCTTTTATAAGAGGAATTTCATATATATAAAGATTGTTCCTGTAGTCATTGTTGCTTCCAAGTCGCTCAAGAAAAAACTCTTGGAGAATTTGAATAATATCCTCTTCTTTCATTAACTCTTCTATAACAAGTTTGTAAACAGTTAGTTTCAAAGAGTAGCAGTTTCTGTTTATATCGAGTCTGTTTTTTTTGATATTTATATCAATATCGTCAAGACCGAAATCTCTCTTTGCATCTTCTAGAAATTTTTTAGCCAAAGGATAAATATCTTCAATTCTTTCTCGAAGAGGAGGTATGTTTATACTTAGGCTAAAAAATTTATCACTAATTTTATGAAAAATATCTTTAGAAGATGTAGCTATTATTCTTGTTTTATTTTTTTGGAGTGCCTCAAAAAGCATTTCAATATGTGTTATTTTATCAAAATTTGAAACAATTAGTTTTTTATGCTCTGAAATGAGGTTTAAAATTGCATCGATGTTTTCACTTCCATCAACAACAGGGGCATTTATAATATATTTTGCCAATGTAGCTTTGCCGACACCCTCCTCTCCTGTAATAAGAGCATTGATATCTAGACTTTTTAACAAATTGGCAGACTTTAGAGCCTCTTTCGAGGCTCTGCTGTAAGCTATAAAATTAATTACATCCACAACCTGTACCGCAACCGCATGATTCTTCACCACCGCCTACTACGCCGCTGGCTTTTTCACTATCCGTTGCATCTCTGACACCTAAAACTGAAACATTAAATATCAAATCTTTACCCGCTAGTGGGTGATTGAAATCAACTACAACATTGTTATCATCAAAACTTTTAACAGTAACCTGAACTGTCTCACCATTTTCACCTTGTCCATAAAGAACCATACCTTCCTGTAAGTCGATACCCGCAAACTGCTCTTTTGGAAGAGTTTGTACAGCTTCCGGATTAACCTCACCATATCCTTCACTTGCAGGTACATTTACTTCTGCCTTGTCACCTGCAGACATTTGTGTAAGTTTGCTCTCAAGTCCGGGAATTATTTGACCTTTACCGCTTACAAATTCCAATGGTTCTTTTCCAACATTACTATCTAAAACTTCGCCTGTAGAAGCATCTTTGAGTTCATACTCAAATGATACTACTTTATTGTCATCTGTTGACATATTTTCTCCTAAATTAAAATTGAGTTAGATTTTAACTAAAATTATATTTATTGTAGATTAATTTTGTTTTTTAGCTAATTTTGCGACTTTGCTCTTAGGATATTTTGCGATAAGTATATCTTTGAATTTCTTGGCATTTTTTTTATCACCAAGTTTCTTGAAAGAGAGATATGTATGATAAAGCAGGGTTGGGGTGAAAGTTGCCTTGTCATAAAGAGATATACTTCTTTTGTAGTATTCTATAGCCTTTGCATACTGTTTTGTCCTATAATTAATTTCACCAAGATAAAAATTACTTGTAGCAGGAAGATATCTTTTTTTTATGCTTACTTTAAAAAGTTCGGCAGCTTTTTTATAGCTTTTTCGCTCATAATTTCTTTTTGCCTCTGCAAAAATCACACTTCCTTTTTTTGAAAGTATTGATTTTGTAGCTAATTTTTTTTCCAATTGTGCAATTTTATTATCAAAACTGTTTTGTAATTCCTCTATCTTTTGGTTGAAAATATCTTTTGAGACATAAGAAGAGTTTATAGAGTCTATCAATGAGCTAAGTTCTGATAGTACAAGTTTTACTTTTTGATTGTTTTGTAGCTGTAACTCTTTTGTAGCATTCAAATCACTTTGCAATTCATCTATTTTCTTAGAATTGTCTGCTCTATTTTGTTTCAGTTTTGATATAGTTTGCTCTATTTTGTAGATTCTGCTGTTTTGAGCCTCGACGACACTTTTTATGCCGTCAATCTTCTCCTGCATATCATTTAGTTCATTTTTTACAAAACTGATATTGGTAGAAAGAGTTTTTACCTCTTTTTTATTTTTGAGGATTACTTTTTCACTACTTGTGAGTCCATAGGGGTTGAGAGCGTCCAAATTGCCGGCATCAAATGCCGACGGCTCAGACGCAAATATACTGGTAGCAATTAGCAGTA
This sequence comes from Campylobacterales bacterium, assembly GCA_027023175.1. Lineage (GTDB taxonomy): Bacteria > Campylobacterota > Campylobacteria > Campylobacterales > JALSKU01 > JALSKU01. The sequence goes on along the minus strand of JALVWW010000322.1, from coordinate 1,904 downwards.
GTATAAATTGTTTTTGCATAAATTTGAGCTAAATTATGGTAAAAATTTAAATTCTACTCTTCTGTTTTTTGCCCAGCAGGCTTTATTATGCTCTGTACACACAGGATTGCTCTCTCCGTAGCTGATGATCATAAGTCTGTTTGCATCAACGCCAAGTGTAACAAGAGCTGATTTTACACTTTTTGCTCTTCTAAGGCCCAAAGCATAATTATACTCATCCGTACCCCACTCGTCAGTATTACCTTCGAGTTTAACAGAAAAATCTTTTGCATCATCAGAGTTTACTATCTTTGCATCCTCTTCAACCAAAGGTTTTTGATCTTCCCTTATATTGTATTTATCAAAATCAAAATGAATAATTTTTGTTTTTTGCTCAAGCTGAGCTATTTTATAATTTACATCGTTTCCGTTGCTGTTCATATTATTTACAGTCTGCTCACCGTTTGTATCCATCGAATTGCTCATACTGGCAACTTTTGTATCAGCTGATTTTGCATTTTGAGCAGAACTCATTTCGCTTTTTTTTGTCATATCGACTTCCGGAGTTTTTTTACTACATCCTGTAAACAACAAAAGAGCAGCACCCATACTGATAAGAACTAATTTTTTCACACTCTATCCTTTTTTAAAAAATTTTTACTATTTTATCATATTTTTCTTAAATTTTACCAATCAAGAGACTGAATTCTTCCAACTTTCAAAGGAAATAAAAAACTTTTATTCGAATAAAGTCTCACAAGCCCAAGGGCAGACTGTCTTTTATAGTTTTTGATAAACATTATAGTTTCACCTTTGTTGGCAAATCTCGGAAAATAATTTTTTCCTGTTGCTGTTAATTGTCTTATATACTCTGTTTTTGTTGATATAAGATAAAGATTGAAACTATTTTTACCAAATTCACTGTCACCCTCTCTTCTGGAAAAGACAATATAATTCTCATATGCACTAAATGAGTTATTGTTCCTTCCTTGATAAACCAATTGCTCAACTGGGGCATTTATATTTAATCTCTTGGCAAAAATATTTGGATATCCAAGTCTGTCTGAAACAAATGCCACCCTGGTTTCATTGTCTATAAAATTGCCACTTACATCTATACCTCTAAATTTGGTAATCCTCTCTTTCTTCTTTGTTTTTAAATCATATATATAGATATCCGGCTGGTCATTTGGTGCCATTGTCAAAATAAGCTTGTTTCCGTCTTTACTGACATCAGAACAAACCAACATTCCTTTGCCGGAAATAATTTTATACCTTTTTCCTTTTATCAAATCAACTTTATACAGAGTAGGAATTCTACCATTGTAAGAAGAGTAGTAAAATGCACTTTGTTTTTTGTTTGCCCATTTTGGAAATATATTAAGTCCACCTGTTACTATAGTCTTTTGATAACTAAGCGTATAGTCTGAAACAACAATATCACTCTCTTTTTTACCGGTATATTTTGCAAAAACTACAAATCTCTGCATCCATTCAATTGAAGGCAGACCCAATTTATTATTGATATCTATCACCATTTTATGCGCCAAGAATGGATATCTCTTTTTGTTTGAAATTTTATAGATATTTTGTACAACAACCGAGCCGTTTTTTGCATTGATAAGTTTCATATAGCCTATTAAAAAATTATCCTGGTTTTCAAGTTTGTATCTTGCTATCAAATCAGGCATAACATCACTTTGAAAATTTTCCTTAAAGTCACCTTCATATGAAGTTTTTACATACTTGTCATTTACTGTAAAATTGGCTGATATTTTCAAATCACCAACCAAAAGCTTAAACATCTTTTTTTCTAAAAATTTATCTTCAAATTGTTCGGAAGTTGCATCCTGAACTATTATCTTGGGTAGTCTGTCACCCTTTTTCACTATGTCAATAGTTGCATCATAACCAAATAAAACCAG
>JALVWW010000321.1 GCA_027023175.1 Campylobacterales bacterium | reverse complement strand
CTTGCTCCTATAGGAGTAGAGCTACTTCTTTGACCGCCTGTGTTGGCATATACTTCATTATCAAGACAGATATATGTAAAGTCATGACCCCTCTCAACTGCACCGCTTAAAAATTGAAATCCTATATCATAAGTAGATCCATCACCTCCGAATGCTACAAACTTTACCGGTTTATTTGGGTCTTTAAGCCTTCCTTTTCTTTTTAGTGTTTTATACATAGCCTCAGCTCCGCTAGCGGCGGTTGCGGCATTTTCAAAACCTATATGTATCCAAGAAGCATCCCAGGATGTATATGGATAAACCGCGGTGCTTACCTCTAGACAACCTGTATTGTTTGCTATGACAAGATTGTCATCCGTACAGTTCATTAGTTCTCGAACGATGATAGAGTGAGCACAACCCGGACATAAAAGGTGAGCCCCCTCAAATCTATCATTTGATGTTGAAAATTGTTTTAAATTTTTTATCTGTTTACTCATTTATATACTCCTATCTTAATAAAAAGAGAGTTTAGGACCTCTAAGTCCGCTAAACTGTTGTAATGGTGTAGTAAGCTTACCCTCGTCGGCATTCTTTTTGATCTCTTTATATATATTTTTTAAATTCTCTTGAGTCATATCTCTACCGCCCAAGCCATAGATATAATTGTTAATAACAGGTCTTGAGTCAGTTTGATACATTGCAGCACTTATCTCATTAAACAACATTCCCAAAGTTCCTCCAGGAGCCGATCTATCAAGTGCGGCTACAGCTTTTACACCACTTAAGGCTTCTTGTATCTCTTTTACCGGAAAAGGTCTAATGACTCTAGGAGATACTACACCTGCTTTTATACCTTCACTCTCTCTTAAGTCATTTGCAGCTTGAATAGCACTCTCGACAGTACTTCCAAGAGCTACGATAGCAACTTCGGCATCATCCATCAAATAACTCTCTACCATATTATATTTTCTTCCTGTCAACTCTTCAAACTCTTTAAAAACTCTTTTGATAACTTTAGGAGAATCCATCAAAGCTTTATGTTGTCTTGCTTTAAACTCAAAGTGCCAATCCTCTTCTGTTTGAGCCCCATAAGTTACAGGTTTACAAAAGTCAAGCATAGGATTGACCTCTTTGTAATCACCCACAAATTTATATGCTTCATCATCTTGCAAAGGTCTTACATTTTGAGCGGTATGAGAAGTGATAAATCCATCTTGATTTACCATGACAGGAAGTCTTACATCCAAATCTTCACCTATTTTAAATGCTTGAAGTACTAAGTCATAAGCTTCTTGTGCGTTAAAAGCATCAAGCATAATCCATCCGGCATCTCTTCCAAGATACATATCAGAGTGGTCACCGTTTACATTTAGAGGTGATGCTAAAGCTCTGTTTACTAAACATAAAACGATAGGTAGTCTCATACCGCTTGCTTGATATAAAACTTCTATCATCAAAGCAAAACCTTGACTACTTGTAGCAGTCGCAACTCTTCCTCCTGCTGCTGCCGCACCGACACATCCACTCATTGCGGCATGCTCACTCTCAACCAAAACAAATTCACCGTCTATATAACCGTCAGCCAAAAATTTAGCATATCCATGAACCGTCGGAGTTGACGGAGTGATAGGATAAGCCGCTACTACATCTATCTGTGCTTGTCTCATAGCTTGGGCAAATGCCATATTGCCGTCCCAAACTTCTACCTCTTGTAATTCTAATTTTTCTGCCATTACTTTTCCTTCCTCTTTTTCTCAGGCCAATTTGCCAGTGCCGTTTCATTGTCCATAGTCTCTTCGAACATTATGAGTGATTTTGGATTGGTCGGACAAACTTCTGCACATACTCCACACCCTTTGCAGTGCTCATAATCGATCCCTATCATTTTCTTATCTCTTGAAATGATAGCAGTATCCGGACAAAATACCCAGCAATTTTGACAATCAATACAAGTCTCTCTGTTATAAACAGGCTTAAACACTCTCCAATCCGCTACACTTGCGGTATATGAGTTGGTTTTCGCATATTTTCTCTCTTCAGGTTTAAGTTCAACTATATTGCAAACCTCTTCTTCAAATGACGGTAAAATCGCACCTGGCTCTACCTGATCCCATCCTAAATATTCCATTTTTCCGCCTCCCTTAATTTACTTCATTGTATGCCCGCTCTATCGCAGCCATATTTGCATCTATAATTTTTTGAGGAAATTTACTTAAAACTTTAAGCATTGCATTTTTAAAATAATCAAGCTCAAACATCCCTGATACTTTCATCAAAGCTCCAAGCATAGGAGTATTTGGTATAGCTCTTCCGATAGTATCCATAGATATCTTCATACAATCAACTGTATGAACTTCTTTACCTTGCAGTTTTGGAACTTTTTGTACAAGTTCATCTTTGCTCAGGTGAGTTGTAATGATATATTTTGTATTTTCTTTACCGTGTGCTGTAATATCAGCCGAATAAACCAAAGCAGGATCTATAACCAACACATAATCAGGTCTCATAAATTTTTCATGGTTTATGATTGGTTTGTCATCTATTCTGTTATATGCAGTCATAGCCGCTCCCCTTTTAGCAGAACCATAAAACGCAAAAGCCTGCACCTCTTTTCCGGTATTGGCAACAACATCGCCCAAACCTTTCGCTCCGGTTACTGCACCCTGTCCGGCACGACTATGCCATCTTATTTCTAACATCCATTCTCCTTTAAGCAAATAAGTACTTAATCAAAAGCATCTTATTTTATGCAAACAACACTTAAGATGTGCTTTAAATGTAAAATTTGTGTTACTTTATTGTGAGTTATTGATTAAAAGTAACACTGCGGATAGCGTATTATCTTTGATAATTGAAGTATATTTTTGCAGTTCCTCTTTTTTTCCATAGCCGCTTAAAACCGCTATGGAATTTATAGAAGCATTTTGTGCTGAAAGCAAGTCAAGTACCGTATCGCCTATCATCCATGATCCGTTTTTTGATGCCGACATTTGCCTTAAAGCCTTTTCTATAGGCTCTTTGTGGGGTTTTGGATGTTCTACATCTTCTCTTCCTACTAAAACTTCAAAATAATTCATAACCCTTAAGTGTTCAAGCAATTCTTTAGAATATCTACCTGTTTTTGTAGTAACTATACCAAGCCTTGCAAATGTATGTGCAAGTTCAATAGCCTCCTGTGCTTTTGGCAAAAGCTTTGTCATACTAAGCGATCTTTGTCTATAAAATTTTTTATACTCTTTTACACACTCATCTATATATCTTTTTTCAACTCCGAGATTTAAAAACATATCTTCTAGGGTGTGTCCGATATATTTTGTTATATCATCTGTTGAGGGCTTTTGAAAGCCAAATTTATCATATACATTAAAAAAACTTGAGACTATGGCATCAGTAGAGTCTATAAGTGTGCCGTCAAGATCAAATAGTATGGTGGTTGTTTTTTTCAAGCATACTCTTTTTATTTTTTAGTTTCTTAAGTATAAGGTCTATATGAAGCTGAAGATTGTAATACTCTCCCATATAAGAAAGCGGTATATTGGTCTGCTCTTTTATCTCTTTTTGCAACTCTTTGATGCTTTTTATACTCTTTTGAATATTTGCAAGATCCATAAATTCGATATTTTTATCTATCTCATTTAGTTTACCGTACCATTTATATATCTTATATCTTATCCTCCATCTATATACAGGAAGTATTCCTTTGAAAAATGGAAGCAAAAGTGTAATAAGAGGTATCAAAAATATAATAAGTCTATTGATAGTTACAGCAACCCTGAAAGGAAATATTTTTTCTAAAAATGAATCTCCTTTTAACAGATAGATTTTGGCATCTTCATTCATAGGGATTTGAGTAAATTTTGCATTTGGGAAAAACCCCTCTTCGGCAAAAAGTGTTTTTTTAGAGTGTATTTTTTTCGCGATTTTAAGTAAAAGTTTCATAAGCTCAGGATTGAAGTTGTTATTTTGCACAAGTGTACAAGTAGTGGCTAAAAGAACTTTATCATTTGAAGGAATATTTTTCTTTAAGTCTATGATACCCTCACCAAGAGTCAAATCAGTTAAAAAAAGAAATTTTTGCTTATATGCCAAAGCTCTTTTAAAGCTAAAAAGTTTTATATTTTTATCTGATAAAAGCTTTTTGATATTGGTTGATGTAGGAGATACAACCATAAAAAGTGCGTCAAGCTTACCTTTTTGAAGCTCATTGATAGAATCTTTTGAACTTAGATATTTTATCTTTGTGTTATTTTTGGTTATATCATTCTCTTTTAGTAAAAGTTCACTTAGAGCTTTTGTTCCACTTCCTTGCTCGCCTATGGAAATATTTTTACCTTTTAAGTCATAAAGATAGCTGATATCTTTCAATCTTCTTAGATAAAAAACCCATAAAGGCTCATAAAATATACTAGCAAGTGATGATAGATTGGAGTGGTTTATGTATTTGCCGGCAGTTCCGCCCTGAACAAATGCAACATCCACCTTGCCTTCATCAAGAAGTTTAAGGGCTTCAACACTTCCTGCAGTTGTTACGATATTTAAAGAGACCCCCTCTTTTTTAAGTAACTTTTGATACTCTTTGGCAAAATGATAGTAGGCGCCGTCACTTCTGCCTGTTGCTATGGAAAAGGACTTTGGAGGAGCAGGTTTTAAAAATTTGGCAGTAGCCAAAAATGCCAGTATGGCTACTGCAACAAACAGTAGCCATACAAAGTATTTACTTTTAAACACTTAACAATCTCCTTTTTAAGAAGCAAAGCTCCACAATTGTCCTCACTTCGTTGTGGAATTTCGCTTACGCTACATCCTCTCACTAAAGCTTTGCCTTCGGCAAGAGAAAAACTCATGATTTTTATTTTTATTTGTATTTTTGGAAAACATGAGTATTTCATTTATTCTCTTTTTTGTTTAATTTCTTTCAAGCTCTATAACAACTCTTCTGTTTTGATATCTTCCCTCTTTGGTATCATTAGAAGCTATCGGGTCCTCTTCACCATATCCTACTGCTTTTATCTTTTGGGGGTTGACTCCAAGTTGTATAAGTTTTGTTCTTACTGCAAATGCTCTCATTTTGGAAAGTTTTTTGTTGTAGTCTGCACTTCCTTTTGAATCAGTATATCCTTTTACTATGATATCATAGTAACTATCTACTTTTTTAAGATAAGAGGCATACTCTTGTAATTTACTCATATATTGAGGCTTTATAACAGCTTTATCAGTATCAAAATTTAGTCTTAGAGTTAATGCCACAGGACATCCTACACTGTTTACCTTGACGCCTTCTACTGTATTTGGGCATTTGTCATTTGCATCTATAACACCGTCATGGTCACTGTCAAGCGGGCAACCGTTTTTATCTACCATAACACCTTCAGGTGTATTTGGACATTTGTCATGGCTATCCAATACTCCGTCATTATCACTGTCAACTTCACAGCCGTTTTTATCTACCGTTACACCCGGCTTTGAGTGTGGACATTTGTCATACTTGTCATATACACCATCTCCGTCACTATCTTTTAGTACCGGTAAAGGTTTCGCTTTCGGAGCTTCAGGTTGAGCTACTTTTCCAAATGGGATACCGATACCCGCTGTGAAGATTACATTGTTGTCGCTATGGCTAAATTTGATAAGATGTCTTATGTCAAACTTTGCAAAAAGGTTTTGTGCCACTTTATACTTTAGCCCCAAACCGTAGTTAAAAAAGCCACTATCTTCATTGTCAAACTTTTCATTTGTCAAGTCTTCATATCCGACACCGACTAAACCATATAAAGATGCTTTATCATTTAACTTATAATCTTTTATCAAGTTAACAAAGTATCTATTAAAATCAGTATCCTGGCTTGAATTGTCATAATCAACATTACTGCTTCTTAAGTATCCAAGCTCAACCTGGTCAAAAATCTTTCCGCTGTCCAAATTAAAACCTAAGCTACCGCCGTAAGTCAAATGGTTTTCAAGGTCCAGATTGCCTTCGGGCACTACTTCACCTATCATAGGTGTAAACTCATACTTATACTGTGAATTGTCGGCAAAAAGCAAAACACTGCTAAGAGCAAGGGCTGCAATTACTATCTTTTTCATCATATCTCCTTAAATTATCATAATACGGTTATTATATCACAAACAATGTGAATTTTATGAATTTACGGCTTTATCCACTCTATTTCATTATGCATAACGCCTATGATAGAAGGTGTTACATTTTTTATCTTTTTGTTTACAACGGTTATAGAGTTTGGTATATACAAAAACAGATATGGTTTGTCTTGTACGATAAGTTTAAAAATTCTTTTATAAAGTTTTGAGAGAACTTTTTTATCTACTGATCTTTCGGCTTCAGTGATAAGTTTGTCAACCTCACTGTTATGATAATGCACAAAGTTAAAGCCTCCTGGTTTATCAGAGCTTCCATGCCAAATACTGTAAGCATCAGGCATTAGTCCCAAGCCCCATCCAAGCAGTATAGCTTCAAAATGTCTTGGAGCTATGACAGTATTTAAAAAAGCCTGCCATTCCAGAGTTCTTATCTTCATTTTTACACCTATCTTGGCAAACTGGTACTGCAGGATTTGAGCGGCATAAACTCTCGTAGAATTGTTGGAGTTTGTTGTCAAAGTAAATTTTAAAGGATGATTTTTATCATAGCCGGCCTCTTTTAGTAATTTTCTGGCTCTGTTTAAGTCTACTTTTGGTATTTTTACACTTTCATTATATGCAAAAGTTCCGGGCATAAAAGGACCTCTGCAAGGTTTTGCATGCCCAAAAAAAAGAATATCAGCCAACTCTTTTCTATCTATCGCCAAAGACAAAGCTTCTCTCACCCTAATGTCACTAAACTTTTTATCTTTAAGATTAAAGCCCATATATGTATAGCCGTGTGAGGGCATTTCAAAAATATTGTAATATTTTTTAAAACTTTTATCTATCTGCCTTTCATACTGCAAAGGGGTTATGGAGCCTACATCAAGCTTATGAGACTTCAACATAAGAAACTGAGTTGAGGGGTCAGGCATAAAACTGTAAACAATTTTATCTATGAAAGGTTTGTGTAAAAAGTAGTTTTTGTTGGCATAAAGTTTGATATCTTTTGATACTTCAAAACCTTTGAGCATGTAGGCACCGGTTCCGATGGGGTGGAAGTTTAGCTTGCTTGTCATAGGGCTTTTTTCATTTTTCCACAAATGATACGGCAAAAGTCCCATCATCCAAATCTCTACAGCTTTAAAGTAAGGGTACTTATAGATCACTTCGATAGTCAAATCATCCAAAGCTTTTACACTCTTTACATCTTTAAAATCATCTGCATAAGGGGTAAAAACTTTTGGTGAAGTTATAAGACGGTAAGTAAAAACAACATCTTTTGCACTAAAAGGTTTGCCATCACTCCATTTTACACCTTTTCTTAACTTGAAAATCAAAGTAGTTTTATTTAAAAAATGATAACTTTCAGCAAGTTCGGGTACTACTTTGCCCTCTTTGTCATACTTTACCAGAGCATTAAATATCCAGGAGCTTATCTCCCCACTTGCACTGTCGGTTGCAAGGATAGGATTTATCCTGCTTGGATTGGAAGAGATGGCAAGATGGAGAGTTGAGCCAAAAAGACAACTAAAAATAAAAAGAAAACCTGCAACAATCTTTTTCATAGCTGTATTATATCATCACTCAGTAATCAAAAGCAACTTTATAATTTGGATCATCCTCTTCATAAGTACAAAATTTGCCTGCATTTTTCATAATGGACTTACACTCTTTGCTTAAATGTCTTATTTTGATATTTTTCCCGGCTTCTTGGTATTTTTTACCTATGGCATCTATTGCTTCGACACCGCTTATATCCATAACTCTTGCATTTTTAAAATCAAGCACGACATTATCGGGGTCATTTTCTACATCAAACTGTTCATTGAAGCTTGAAACAGAACCAAAAAACAAAGGACCGTCAAAATCATAAACTTTTGTACCGTCTTCTTGCATATAAGTTTTGGCATATACTTTTGCATGCTTCCACGCAAATGCCAAAGCTGATATGATTACTCCACTGATAACCGCAACAGCCAAATCATATTTGATGGTTATCAATGTAACACTTACCAGCACAAAAGCATCAACTTTAGGCATCTTGGTGATCCTGGCAAAACTGCTCCATTCAAAAGTTCCGATAGAAACCATAAACATAATTCCAACCAAAATAGCTATGGGAATAATATTTAAAATATCAGTTAAAGTTGCAACAAGCAGTATCAAACCAATCGAAGCGGTAACTCCCGAAAGTCTTCCGAGTCCACCTGAAGTATAGTTTATGATGGATTGTCCTATCATGGCACATCCCGGCATTGCTCCAAAAAAACCGCAGGCTACATTTCCGACACCCTGTGCTACACACTCTTGATTGCCGCTTCCTCGCCTGCCGTCTCCTATCTCATCCAAAACAGATAGCGTAAGAAGCGACTCAATGATACCGACAAGTGCCACTATAACAGCGTAAGGCAGTACCATTTCCCAAGCTTTAAGATCAAATATAAATGAGGGCATGTGGAAAGTAGGTAATTTTCCTTTGAAAGCTGACAAATCAGCCAAATCGCCTACAAGTTTTGTATCCATTTGAAATACATAAACTATCAAAGTAAGTGTTACTATGGCTACTAGCCCTGCAGGAACCGCATCGGTAAATTTTGGCAAAAAATACATGATAAGCATGGTAGCACCAATGATAACATACATCACATATGAACTATTTTGCAAAAATTTAAACTGACTCATAGCAATCACTACAGCCAAGCCATTCACAAATCCGTGAAGAGCCGGTTGGGGAACAAGCCTGATAAATTTTCCGAGCTTCAAAGCACCTATACTTATCTGAATAAAACCAGCCAACAAAGCTGCCATTGTTATAAACTCTACTATACCGTAAGAAATTTGAGCATCATCAAGTCCAAGGGAGTGCAGATATGTTTTTGCACTTATGCTAAGACCTACAAGCACTACCGCTACCGACCCGGTAGCACCGCTTATCATACCCGGTTTTCCACCTATAAGGGAGGTAATAAGACCAAGTATAAATGCCGTATAGAGGCCTACTATAGGACTGACTCCGGCAATAAATGAAAAAGCTATAGCCTCAGGAACCAATGCAACAGATACCACCAAACCTGAGAGTATATCTTTTTTCGGCGATATGCCTATAAATGTTTCTTTAAAATTTAGCAAATAATTTCCTGTGAGTAAAATGTGTGAGTAAAATTGGAAAGTGATTGACCCGACTATAAGTCGGGTCAGGGAGTGTAAATTATCTTTTACTAAATTGTGGGCTTCTTCTTGCTTTTCTTTTACCGTATTTCTTTCTCTCGACTACTCTTGAGTCTCTTGTAAGAAGTCCGTAAGGTTTTAGTGTATTTCTAAAGTCATTATCATAAAGACAAAGTGCTTTTGATATACCGTGTCTTAAAGCATCAGCTTGAGCTGAGTATCCACCGCCCAAAGTTACGGCAATTACATCGATGCTTCCTAACTGTTTGGTTAGAAATAAAGGCTGTAAAACTCTTTTTTTGATAGCTTCGTGACCGCCTAGCCACTCATCAAGACTTACACCGTTTATGCTCATCTTTCCGCTACCGGGCTTTATCCATACTTTTGCTATAGAACTTTTTCTTTTACCTGTTGCATAAATCTTTGCCATAACTATTTATCCTCTTTCTTTGTATTTACTTGGGCAGTATGTGGATGTTCACTTCCTGCATAAACTTTTAATTTTTTAAGCATCTCTTTGCCGAGGTTTGTTTTTGGAAGCATACCTCTAGTTGCTAGTCTATATAGTTTTGTAGGATTGTTTTCAAGCAATTTACTCAGCTTGTCGCTTTTTACTCCGCCAAAGTATCCTGTATGTCTGTGATACAGTTTATCATTTAACTTTGTTCCGCTAAAGTCTGCTTTGCTTGCATTGATAACTACAACATAATCCCCACAGTCAACATGTGGAGTAAAGTAAGGCTTGTGCTTGCCTCTTAAAAGAGTTGCCACTTCAGTGATAACTCTACCAAATCTTTTGCCGGCCGCATCGATAACTATCCAGTCTCTTTGAACTTCATTCGGCTTAATCATTTTTGTAAATTTCATCTTTTTACCTTTGCCTTTTTGTTTAATCCAAATTTTACAATAGACTTCATTGCATTAGCACTCATCATTGAAGCTATAGTCTTTTAAAAAAGTTTCGACTTAACACTTTTATTGATAAGCCTCCAACTTTTTTAAAAACCTCTGATCTCCAAGCATAAGCACTACTACAACAAACTCTATTGCAAAATTTGGATTTAAAAACGGTATTGTAGTAGAATAAATCTTATAAATAGCTGAAATTAAGTTATTTATAAGACAATGTATAAAATTTCTATACATTGTCTTATAGTCAGGTTAAAACTTTTTATCACTTATCTCTTTTTCAATAGTTTTTGCTATATCAGTTATATCTTTTGTTACATTTTCAATTTTTTTAGCTACTTCTACATTTTCTTGGCTAACACTCTCAATCTCACTCATAGACTCATTTATTTGATTGATTTCGTTAACTCTTTGTGCAATATTTTCAACCACCTCTGAAACTGACTGGGCTAATATCTGTATAGTTGAATTGACTTCAGCCAAAGACTTTTGTGTTCTTTCTGCCAGTTTTCTAACTTCATCGGCAACTACGGCAAAACCTCTTCCGTGTTCTCCAGCCCTTGCGGCTTCTATTGCGGCATTAAGAGCTAAAAGATTGGTTTGATCGGCAATATCTTGTATAACTTGGACTACTGATTTTATCTCATTGGCTCTTTCATTGACCTCAAGAGATTGTTCACTAGAGTCATGCAAACCTCTTGTTGCTTCATTTGTGAGTGCAGCAGTACTGTGAAGTAGGTTTACAATTCTCTCAGAAATATTTGCCAGCATGTTTATATCATCCCTGAGAATATCAGCACTTTGATTGAGTGTGTTACCGTTCATGCTGTTTGTTTTTAAGATATCTCTAATAGTTTGTGCCAAATGATTTAGTCCTTTGGCAGTTTCACCTTTGGCTTCTTGTATTTGATATGTAAAGTCTAAACTTTGATATCTATTCAATGCTTCTTGTATAAGATTGATATCATCGCATACTTTATCTGCTATATTTGATAACATATCGTTGAATATATTTTTAAGTTCATTAAGCTCTGCATTTGATGTGGAAGAAGATATTGATTGTCTTATTCGTCCATCTCTTACTTTTGCTGCTATATTTTTTACCTCTTCTATAAGTCTAGTATCCTCTTCCAGTAAAATTTTGGTTTTTTCAATATTTTCATTAACAACTTTTGCCATAACGGCTATCTCATTCTCACCATCTATTTCAATAAATTCTACATCACTGTGCTTTTTATTTAAGTATCCAAAGAACGAGAGCAATCCTTTTTCAAATTTTTCCAAAGATGACTGAATATTGCCTACAATAAGTTTTGAAATAATCAATAAAAGCAAAACAAAACCCAAAGCCAATGATATTGAAAAAATCAAACTACTCTTGGCTGCTGATTTTTCAGCCTCTATTGAATTCAATAATTCTTTAGCTAAAAAATCATCTATTTTTTTAAGGAGATTTATTTTTTGTGTCATTACATTAAACCAATATACACTGTCATTGGTAAAAAAACTATTACTTAGTTCATTTAATGCATTTACTGCGGGTGTATCATTAACTTGTACTATTTTATCAAGATCTCTGACGCTCAAGCCATTTTCATTTGCGCTAACAACTGCAGGCAATCCACTTTCATACTCATGAAAAACTGATTTTATAATATTTAAAAGTTCTTTTTCTCTTTTGGATACATATTTTAAATTTTTATACTCGTTTATCAATTTTACAATTTTCTTATATTTTTCTGCAATCCTATCACTATATTTATTTTTCCCTCTAATAACATAATTTTTAAAATTATGTATGAAGCCGCCATATCCAACCGCCTCTTTAAGCTGAGAAATAATAAGCTTCTTTTTATAAGATTCAAGAAGTACTCCTCTTATTCTATTTACCTCTTGGACACATTTTGCCTGCATAAGCTTATGATAATACTTTTTTGCCTCAGGAGAAGCATATCTTAAAAAATTTTCCATATAGCTTTTTTGAGCTGCAATAAGGTTGTTAAATTTGACATACATTCCATAGGCAAAGCTACCTCTTGCTAATGTATTTGCTCCTACTGCTCTTTCTATGCCTGCTCTCTCTTTTGCTAAAAGAAAATTAGTATATGCAAATATCTCTTGTGTTATTTTAGGTGAACGAGACTTTGTTACAATTAAAGATATAGAATTTAAAAGTTTTGAATTTATATAAGAGTAGTATGCTATAGCCTTAGAAGTTTCAATAGACAGTGAATCAACTTTTGAACGAATATCATTAAGATGTTTAAGCTTGTTCATAGCATCTTGTACCGGCTTATTCATAAGTGGATTAATTTTTGTCAAATTCACTTTGGAAAGATAAGAGGTCAATTGAGCCAATTTCTCATCAGTTAAAGCCCTCTGTTTTTTTAATGTATCTTTAAACTTTTTACCTTTAGAGCCTAAATATCCTGCACTTGCACCTCTCTCTTTTTGCAATTCATGTACCAAGGAGGATATTTTGGTAGAAAGCACAACTGTTTTTTCTAAAAAAGTAAAATCCTTACTCTCCCTATAGTCACTGTATATCTGTTTTACAGATACTATACTAAAAGCAACAATTACAAATACAACAAAAAAAATGAGTTGTGACTTTATAGATACTTTTTTAAACATTATTTTCCTTTTATAATTAAAATAATTTTAAAAGAATAATTATATCACACAAGTGTGTATCAAGTATGCTTTTCCAAATAATTTATTGTAGATTTTGATTTGTGTGTATCAAAAACCATTTTCTTCATATATACATTTATACACCATAGCTAGATAAAATTATCATTTTTAATATTTTACTATAAAATTAATACAAGCAATAAGAAATTATTGTAGAATAAATATATAATATTTAAAACATTTTTAGTTAATTCCATCTCAAAAAAAGGAGAAGTATGAAAAAATTTTTAAAAGAACTATATGGCACAGGAATGCTCTTTTTTCACTTCTTGAAATGGCCGTTTTTACTTGGCTTTGGGTATTTGTATATATTTAAAAATTTTAGAGACAACTATATACTTGAAATATTGTGGTTATATTGTTTATTTTTAATCATAAAAGATTTTATCTATTATTTTAGGCATGGTAACAGATGTAAAAAAGATAATAAATTATAAATCTTGACATTTTATCTATTGTATGATATATTTAAGATAGTTTAGTCTGTATAACTAAAGAAGTTTATATGTAAAGGCTCTATTATGAAATATTACGAGGCACTTCAAAACTCAAAGATAAAATGTATATTGTGCAGACACTATTGCCAGCTAAAAGAGGGACAAATCGGTATCTGCGGTGTCAATAAAAATGAAAACGGAAAGTTAAAAAACTTGGTATATTCTCACCCCTCCGCCTTAAATGTGGACCCGGTGGAGAAAAAACCATTGTTTCATTTTCTACCTGGAACTTTGGCTCTAAGCCTCGGAACGGTAGGGTGCAATTTTGCTTGTCCGTTTTGTCAAAACTGGGGCATTTCACAATCAAAAAATATTGACACAAGCGTATCTATTTCACCCTCTCAGATGGTTGAACTAGCCAAAAAACATAAATGTAGCTCCATAGCTTATACATACAATGAACCGACTATCTTTTACCCTTATGCCAAAGATATAGGTGTTTTGGCGAAAGAGCAAGGAATAAAAAATATCTTTGTAAGCAACGGTTTTGAATCACCAAAAGTGATAAAAGATATGGCAAACTGGCTAGATGGAGCCAATATCGACTTAAAGAGCTGGAATGAAAAGTACTATAAAAAAGTTTTAAAAGGCGGACTTGAAGCTGTCAAAGATACCTTGAGGCTTATGGTTAGTGAAGACATATGGGTAGAGGTTACCACTCTTCTAATTGAGGGAGAAAATGACTCCCAAAAAGAGCTTGAAGAGATGGCGGCTTTCATAGCTGATGAACTTGGGGAGTATGTTCCTTGGCACTTGAGTGCTTTTCATCCTGACTACAAGATGAAAGATCATGATTATACCAAAATAGAAACTCTTAAAAAAGCCTACAACATAGCAAAAAAAGCTGGGCTATACTATGTATATCTTGGAAATATTGCACTGCCACAAGATACATACTGTCCAAATTGCAATGAATTATTGATAGATAGAAGCGGTTATGATATAACATTAAATAAGATAAAAGATGGCAAATGCCCAAAATGTGGAAGAGAGATAGAAGGAGTTTGGTAGTAGGGGTCAGGTGATAGTAATAGCACTTAAAAATGCTATTACTATCACCTGACCCCCTAAAAAAGGAGGAGTAAAATGAATACGAGAAAAATGGCTGTCGGTGGGGCTTTTTACCCTTCTGATACAAAAGAGATAGAAAAAATGTTTTCGTACTACAATAAAATACTTGATAAACATTTAAAAGATGAAAATATGTTAAAAATTACTCCAAAAGCTGTGATAGTGCCTCATGCAGGATATGTTTACTCAGCTTTTACGGCAAATGTGGCTTTTAGGGTGCTTAAAAATTCTATACCAAAAAGAGTGGTTGTTATAGGACCTTCTCACAAGGTATATATAGAGGGTGCAAGTATCGCCCTGTATGAAACTTACGAAACTCCTTTTGGTGATTTGGATATTGATATTGATTTAAGCAAAAAATTGCAAAGCAAATTTAACCTTAGCTTTAACCCTCAGGCACACAAAGAGCATAGTACGGAAGTACAAATGCCTTTTTTGAAATATTACCTGCCTCAAGTCCAAGTAGTTGAGATAGTTTATGGCAGAATTGATCCAAAAGAGCTTGAAAGTATCATCAGCTACATACTTAATGATGAAGATAGTGCGGTAGTCATAAGCAGTGACTTAAGCCACTACTATGATATAGAAAAAGCCAATAGCATTGACGGTATCTGCCTTGAAGCAGTATCAAAACTCGATACTACTCTGCTACACCAAGGTTGTGAAGCCTGTGGAATACTTGGCATGGAAGGTATTATGCTGTATGCAAAAGAGAAAGGTTTGAAACCTGTTTTGCTTGATTATAGAACAAGCGCGGATGCAAGTGGAGATAAAAGTGCAGTTGTGGGATATATGAGTGCGGCTTTTATAGAAGAGTAAAGTCATGAACAATAAAAAACTGATAGAGTATATGATGATTTCAGGAGTCTTGAAAACTCACCAAATCATCGAAGCTTTTTTGAAAGTTGACAGGGCGTATTTTATCCCTAATAAACTTAAGGATAAAACATATATAGATGCTCCTCTTCCAATAGGAAACAACCAAACTATTTCGCAGCCCTCAACGGTAGCTTTTATCTTGAGCTTTTGCAGCCAAAAAAAGGCGACAAAATACTTGATATAGGCTCAGGCTTAGGCTGGACAACAGCACTGCTTTGTCAAATAGCAGGCAATGAGGGGCTGGTTATCGGAGTTGAAAGGATTGATGAACTGGTAAAAATAGGACAAAACAATCTCTCAAAATTTAATTTTGGGAAAAACTGTTTTATTCAAAATGCAGCTCCTTCCATAGGAATGCCTGGAGAAAAATTTGATAAAATACTGGTCTCTGCCAGTGCAGAGCATTTCCCTGATGAATTGCTAAACCAACTGCAAGTCGGAGGTACTCTTGTGATACCCGTTAAAAATTCTATATTGAAATTTGAAAAGATTTCAGATGCTATTATACAAAAAAATGAGTATCCTGGTTTTGTTTTTGTTCCCTTGGTTACCAATTCCTAAAATACTCTTTTTATATCACCTTAAATAATTTTTGATAGAATTGGATATTATGAAAACAGAGAGTTTTAAACCTTTTATTTCAAAAAGAGTGATTTTGCCTATTTTGGCTATTGTTGTTTTTATTTCCACTCCTTTATACAATACTCTATCTCAAAAATATATAGACAATTCCCTAAAAGGAGCAGTAGTAACTTACGCACTTTTAAGGACTCTAAATGCCGGGGTCTCAGTCATACAAAAAAGTAGTATCACATTGGGAGTAGGCATAGAAGGCAATATCGCCATAGGTGAGGTATTGGACCCCATAAATGATGCGGTTGAGAGATTTTCAGATATGATAACACTCTCCATATGGGCTTTAGGCAGTGAAAAGGCTCTTTATGAAATTTCAAAAACCAAACTTGTTATATGGGCAGTTATTCTGTTGTCTTTGGCATCTTTTTTATTTCAAAACCAAATATTGGAAAAGTTTCTTATTCTGCTTGTAGTCGTAAGGCTTTTTATACCTTTTAGTGCATTAGTTTCACACTATTTCAATAGTGAGATATTTGATCCGCAGATTCAAAAAAGTTTGAATGCTTTACAATTTGTAAAAGCCCAAACACCCTCCTCAAAAGCCATTCAAAAAAGCAGTACTATTTGGGATGATATACAAAACAGCATCTCTTCAACTGCCAAATCATATCAGGAACTTAAAAATTCTATGAAATTTTATATAGAAAATGCTTCAAAGATCATCAGTGAGCTTGTCAATCTCTCCATCTATTTTTTTAGCAAGTATCTACTCAATCTTATTTTACTCCCGCTTTTACTTATTTATATTACTAAAAATTTAACACAAGGAAAACTATGATCACTATAACTTTTAATGCTTTCTCTTTTATAAGAGAAAAGCTGAAAAAACAGGGCATTACAGAATATGTCAATGCTAAAGTTGACATCAAAGATGAGTGTGATTTCAATCATCTGATTGAAAATATCTTACATTTACAAGAAGGTGATGTAGAAGCGGTATTTTTAAACGGCAAAGTAGTAGATAAAAGTACTGTTCTAAAAGATGGCGACAGGATAGCTTTGGTGCCTCCCGGGACTCCGGGCTCTTATAGACTGCAGCTTGGCATGAAAAAAAGAGAGTAATTTTATTGCAGAGATATTCCAAGGCACATATTTTTATATTTTTCATTGTTTATTGTAAAGCAGTTATTTTTATTAAATCTTCCCAGACACATCGCTTTGTAATAGCCTTTTAGATTATAATCATAACAGTAGTTGATGCTGTTATTTTTCAAAGCCAAACAAAAAGCTTTATCAGCTTTTGAAAGAGTTGTGTCAAAGCAATATCCAAGGCATATATTTTTTTCTCTATCAGGCAGAGAAAAGCAATAGCTTTTATCATTATTGGCAAAAGCCAAACAAAAATTTTTATCATTATCATTTTTTATATTATAGTTAAAACAATATGAATTTTTAGCTACTGCTTTAGAAGAGACTTCATATTCGTACTTATCATGAAACTCTTTAGATAGTTTGCTATAGCTTTTTTTACTATCTTTTTTAAATTTGTTTAACTTGATGCTGCCGACTGACTCACTCTTTCCTCCGTCTTTAAGTATAGCATCAATATCAAATTCTGAAGATGAAGCAATTAGAGCAACAACTATACAAATTAAAAAAATTAATTTTTTCATTTATACTGCGCCTTGATATCTTCGACACTAAACCGAAGTACGATACTTTTAAGTTTCTTGCTTTGATTGATTATAAAAAGTCTTGCTTTGGCAGCTTGTTTAACTTTTCCGAAATCTACTACAAAACCTGTTTTATACTTATTTTTTGGAGATAGAACAACCTCTTTTTTGACATATAAAGTTTTCTTTTGACCAAGTCCGATTCCCATGGTCACCACATCATACTTTAAACCCAAAACAAAATCAAACACAATCTTATAAGAGTTATATCTTAATTTTAAAGGAGAATTTCTTTTTGGCATAATTTTAAATCTATACTTTAAATCTTTTGACTTTTGCATAGCTGCTAAAATAGCACTGTTTGTATCAAAGTTATCCTCTTTTTTGCTTATAACTTCACCATTTTTTACCAAATCAAAAACTTTAAAAAAACCTAAATATTTAAATAAAGCTGCCTCTATCTTTGCCTTCTCTTTTCTGTTTTTTGCCAACTTTAGAGCCTTTTTGATATACTCTTTTTTACCGCTTAGCAGAAAAGCTTTTATATAATCTTCCAATTTTCCATTGCTTGCTACCATTTTAGCCTGTTTTAAACGGAATTTATTATAAATATTTGGATTTAGCACACATCTTACGGAATTTTTTCCATTCATCTTTGTTGTAGTTATATATGGAGTTTTATTGGTAGATATATCTACTGCATATACCTCCTCATCATTATACTCATCTCTTGTAAAATACCAGTTAAAATACCTTGGAGCAAAAGCCCTGTATCTTAATCTATGCATATCTGTATCAAGCACTTTAAAATCAATCTTGCTAGGAAGTTGCCATCTTTTGATACCCAAAAGTTTTAGCTCTTTACAATACTTTCTTGCCTGAGAATAAGTAATATAATTTCTTTTTGCATTTATAGGCTCATCCTCCCATATAGTATCTCCGACAAATTTTGCCCCTTTTAAATGTGGATCACCCACAATCTCATCAGCATAATTTTTTTCATCTACAAATGTAATCGCATACACAGATGTTATAAGCATGAGCCCCAAAAGTACAAATATCTTCTTCATTTTATTTCCTTACAATCCACTTTGATAATTTTGAAAATCTTTATAGCTATCAAGCTTTATATCTTTTTCTATATTATCACTATTCCAAAAAACAGAACTTTTATGTTTTGAAATATCTCTTTCAACTTTTCCAGTAAAAAATCCCTCTTTCATTTTACCCTCAATAGTGATATAAAATCTACCGTCAGCAGTTGACATTTTAAGTTTTCCGCTACCGCTGAGCAGACCTTTTCTACACAATCCGCTCCATGTAATTTTATCCCAAAAGTCTGGTATTATCTCTTTTGGATTTTTTACAAATTTGTCTAAATGGATACTTATAAGATTGGAAGGGTAATATCCTTTGCACCCTTCAACATAAAACGGCATCTTGGGAGTGTATCCTTTGTAAAATCTCTCAAGCTGCAAAAGCCTTTTTTGCGCTTTTTTATAATATTTTGAATCTTTATGTGATGAAATATACTTTTTAAGTTTTTCTACATCATTATATGCATCATCAAAAATAAGTTTTTGTATAAAAGCGTTCATATCTTTGAAATTTTTAACATATTTAAATTTTATATTTTTGCCATTTGCTTCAAACATAATTTTGGGTTGAAATTTCCTATGATTTTGAATCGTTTCTTTAAATAATCTGGCATATTTTAACGGAACTTTTACTGTAATATGTTTTTTAAATTTATATTTTTTTATAACTTTTGTTTTTGACTTTATACTTTTATCATACTTTATACTGCCATGAACATGATAGTGCGTATTATTGGTAAATAAAAATTTACCAAAACTGTAAAAACCTTTGTCTTCACTTTTTGGTAAAAATATATCTATTTGAGCACCTTTATTGATATGTATATTTGCAAATTTTAATTCATTGTCAAACACATTCTTGCTTCCAACAGCTAAATAGTCAAATTTTCCCAATCTCTGCAAATCAACACCTTGAAATCTATCAAGCGGGTAAGGATTTTTTATTGTTATTATCAATTCATTATCAGTATTGAAAACCATGATATTTTTTGCCCTTGTGGCATTTCTTAACTTACTTGAGTCTTTCACATATATTTTATCTACCCTTGATGAAACGATATCCATATCAAACTGTTCTTTATCGGCATCATATTTTACATTTATTATTTTTGGCGAACCATATTTTATAAACATAGCCATTCCAACAGCACCGGCTTCAAGTTTGTTTTTCATATTTTTAAGTATATTTGACTGCTCTTTGGCATATTTTTTTATTAGACCGTTTTTGTATCTCCAATTTTTTAAAACTTCTTCATATTGTTTTAGTTTTTCTTGTTTTTTTGTTTCATAGATTGATTTTTCTTTTGCTACTCTTTTTTTGTAATCCTTGGTTTTTTCAAACTCTCCTTTTTTAGGGGGAGAAAACTTTTCTATAATAGGTTTTTTAGGCTTAGGCAAAGGTTTTGAAAGACTTTTTACTCTCTTTTCATACATCAAAAATATATCTTTTGCAACTTTCATTAAAGGATATTTGTATTTTAAGCCTCCCTTTTTGGGAACACAGTAAAATCCTTTTGGAAAATCCGGCTTATACACATGGTTTCGTTCTATATCATATGTATAACCTTTTTTTTGTATAAATACATTTCTACCTCCATATTTATAAGTGTATAAACGACCATATTTATACCAATTGTATGCCTCCTTTTTGGTTGGCAATCTCCACTTAAGTCCTTCAAAGTCCAATGTTTTACAATAGTTATTTGCCTTTTGCCATGTTGTTTCCCATCGTTTTTGCATGGGATATACAAAATATATCTTACCATTTGAATACCCAATTTTAGGTGTATTCAATATTAGATACAGTGAATAGGTATCATATTTATGGTTTAGTTTTTTTATTTTATACCATACAAATATACCTTGCGGATTATAAGAAGCCTGCAGACCCAAAGAGAGCAACAAAATAAAAAATATCTTTTTCATACCATAACCTTAATATTTTATAAAAAAATAATTATATAAAATAAAATATAAAATATAACTTATATATAACTGTTTTTAAATTTTATTTCAATTTTAAATAAAGGCTTAAAATCCCAAAAATATTCATGCAATGCCATATAGCTTTTGTATAGCACTTGCATATTTGGAAAAATATCAAAAAAACCAAAACTTTTTTAATTGATCAAAAAATCAGTAGCCGAAGGCTCTACTTTCATGCCGAAATATCGATATATTCTAATAGCTCTTTTCATATGATATACAGATGTCACAAGTATTATTTTAGGGTCTAAAATTCCTCTTTTTTGTAAAATTTCTTTTGTATATTTTGCATTTTCAAAACTATTTAAGCTTCTATCTTCTATCAATATCTGTTTTTTATCAATTTTTATCTTAAGGTATTTTGAAAGTTCATTTAGTGTTTGTATAAATGTATCTGCTTCACTGTATTTACTATCTATACCGCCTCCGCTAAAAAGAAGTGGAAGATTTTTCTGTTTTGCTATCATCAGCCCCGCATAACTCTTTTAAAGGCACTTTGTGAAAGTGGAAGATTTGAAGAGCCTTTTATCCTGCCACCCCCTAAAACTACCACCATGTCCGCATCTTTTATATCAGAAAGTTTGGCATACGGTTTTTCCAAAGGCGACAGCAGCATATTGGATATCGTTGTATTGCTTAAAAGATAAAATGCAACCGCACTGAAAAGAAAAAATTTTTTATATCTTTTTACATATAACGAAGCTGCAAAAAGTATAACTATAAAAATCCCGGGAGGTAAAACCAAATAGGTGAACAACTTGGAGATGATATAAAAAAACTCACTAAAAACTCTTCGTTTCTTTGTTGTACTTATAAATTTCAAGAGGATTTTCTCCAAGTTGGACTATCATCTTGAAGTTATCAAAACCTTTACCCTTTTTTAAAGCTTTTTTAAAAACATCTTCCAAAAAAGCTCTTGTGTTAAAAAGCGGTGTTGCACTGACACCTTTATATGCAAACTCTTCACCCTCTATCTCTACAAGTCCCTCTCTTTTTAAATATTTGTCAAACGCCGCCTTATCCTCAAGATTTTCAACCTCAACTACCACCAATACATCATACTCTTTAGACATTATTTTACCTTTATAAATTTTATCTCATCTTTTTTTAGATAGCAAAGATACCCTTTTGTCTCTTTGTTTTTTATCTCTTTTATGATTTGTATATAGTTTGACACCTGCTTTATATGCTCATTTTGAACTTGAGCAGAAGTTTTATAGTCAACTATTGTTATACTCTCTTTATCCTCTATAAGCAAATCTATCTGCTTTAGCTCATTTTCAAATATTACGGGTAACTCTTTATAGATATTTTTAGAGCCAACCATATCTAAAAACTCTCTATTTTTTAAAAGATTGTTAACTCTATTTATTATATCTTCTAACTTTTCAATACCTAAAATGTCAAGGAAGTGATTTTTAGTAGCTTCATAAGCGGTTTTTAAAGAACTTTTTTCAAAATCTTTTAACATCTCAAGCATATAATGAGTGGCAAGCCCAAAGTTTATAGCTTCAAAGTCATCCTCTCTTTTTATTTCCTTATCTTGGGAAAGTATCTCTTGTTTTTGTACTTTCGGCTCTTCATACTCACATACTTTTTGTTTAAAATTGGCTATCTCTTTTTTACCTTTTGGAAATACTCCTCTTTTTTCAGGCTCAAGACTTAAATAATCAAAAGCTGAATTTTTCTCTTTTGCAAAGATAAAAAGCGACTCTTTAGCTCTTGTAAATGCTACATACATAGCATTTAACTCATCCTCTTTGGATAATTTTTTTTCATACTCCAAAGCCCTGTGATAATCTTCATCTATAAATTCTCTATTTTTTACCTTTAAAAATATATCTTTCAACTCCAAGCCATCTTGATATAGTATAAAAGAGCTTCTATCACCACTTTTTCTTTTCAGCCTATCGCACACCAACAAATGTCTAAACTCTAACCCTTTTGACTTGTGAATAGTAAGTATCTTTACCCCCTTTATCTCAGGCTGAGGAAGTTGTACGCTAAACTCATCAAGATGGAACAGCAAACTCTCTATATCATCATATCCTCTTGTCTCATTTAAAAACTCTAAAATAGCTTCACTACACAGTCCAAACTTTTCTATACATCTGTATGTAAAATCAAGCGGCAAAAGAGATGTGCTAAGCTCACTAAGATCTATCTCTTCATCTATATCCTTGCCAAGCAAAGCTAAAAGATTGCTCTTAAAAAATTCCTCTTTAAAATAGAGATACTTCATGCACTCCAAAACAATCTTTACCTCATTTGATGATAAAAGCAGCATGTTAGCTTGAGTTGCAATACCAATTCCTTTAAACTCTTTTTTAATCTCCTCTTCTATCGCAAATGCATCATCATTTGTATATGTCAATATAGCAATATCATTATCTTTAACACCTGCTTTAAAAAGCTTTTTTAAAGACTTTTTTAAAGACTCCAATACTTCATCACACTTAAATACTTCTACATATCCATTTAAGCTACCATCATAAGCTTTTTGCCTAAAATAGCCGTCCATTACACCCAAAAAAGTATCATTGACAAACTCTACTATCTCTTTTTTACTTCTATAATTTACATTGAGCCTTTTGAATTCTAAATTATACTTTGAGGCAACCGCATAAAATAGCTCTTTGCTTCCCCCTCTAAATCTATAAATAGATTGTTTCACATCTCCTACATAAAAGATACTTCTTTGAGTGCTTACTCCTTCGCCTGAGCTTATCTCATCAAACAAAGGCTTAAGTATCTCAAACTGCAATATACTTGTATCTTGAAATTCATCTAAAAGGATATGATCAAATTTTGCATCCAACCTAAAGTAAAAAAACTCCCTATCAATAGCTTCATTCAAAACCTTATAAGTCAAATTGGAAATATCCAAAAATTGCAAATCATTAATCTCTTTTTTTACTCTAAAATTTGCCTCCTTAAAAAGATGAAAAAAGTTTAAAAGATTATTTATATATTTTGATTCTTTATACAAAATGTATGATTTTATCATCTGTTTAAGCTTTATAAATTTCTCATCCCAAGAGTTGCAAAAACACTTTTTAAAATATGAGTATTCGCTTAAGGACTCTTTTGCAAACCAGGTCTGTTTGTAAATATTCTCAACCGAGTCAATTTCAAGAGCTTTTTCCCCCGATTTTGATAGCTTTTCGCATTTGAGTATCTCTTTTTTTAAGGAGTTAAAAAGATCTAAAATTTTTGCCTCATCAAACCCTTTTTGCTCCTTTGGAGGAGGCATTTTATAAAACTTTTCATAAAAGTAGTAAAATATATTGAAAATGGCATTTAGCTTTTTCTCTTCATAAACACTGAATTTTATAAAATCATCATAAAAAGAGTCATTTTTTAGATATGAGATAAACTTCATCAACACAAGAGATACACTCTCCTTTTGCTCTACCGTAAAATCAGGCATCAAGCCGATATAAAAAGCAAATTTTCTTAAGATCAAAGAGCAAAATTTATCAATTGTCAAGATATAATTTTCACTTTTTAAAAATTTTTTATATATTTCATCTTTTTGGCTTAGTATCTTTTGCTTATCCATATCCAATAGTTTTGATAATTCATCTAACTCCACCTCATATCCGCTTTTATCAAGATTTTTAAGAGTTTTTTCTATCCTTATCTTCATCTCATTGGAAGCTTTGTTGGTAAAAGTGAGCGTCAATATCTTAGATGGTTGATTTCTTAAAAAAAGTAGCGAAATATATCTAAGAGTTAGTGCAAAAGTTTTTCCACTTCCCGCACTTGCCTCATAAGCGATAAACGGCTCAAATCTACTCATATCTCATCCCTTCCGCAAAGCATCGTATATGGGCAATACCTGCAACTTTTTATATCTTCGCTCATATTGAAATATTGCTCTTTTTCTTCTAAAAGCAAAAACTTCTCTTCAAGCAAAGATAGTTTATCTTCTAAAAAAGTCTCTTTGAGTATTTTTCCACT
>JALVWW010000320.1 GCA_027023175.1 Campylobacterales bacterium | reverse complement strand
GTTTTAAATGCTGTCGGTAAAAAGTGTGATATAGAGTTTAACTATAAAGAGTATCTTATGGGTGGATGTGCCTATGATGCTACAGGTGATCCTCTTCCAAAGGAGACAGTCGAGGGAGCTTTAAAAAGTGATGCGGTTTTGTTTGGCTCTATCGGCGGATATAAATGGGATAACCTACCAAGAGACAAAAAGCCTGAGACTGGACTTTTGAGATTTAGAAGTGCTTTGGGTGTATTTGCCAATCTAAGACCGGTTAAGATATATGATGAATTGACTGATGCAAGTACTCTTAAAAAAGAGGTTGTTGAGGGCGTTGATCTTATGGTGGTTAGAGAGCTTACAGGCGGTATTTACTTTGGCGAGCCTAGAGAAAAGCTTCATGACAGGGCTTACAACACTATGGTATATACAAAAGATGAGATAAAAAGGATAGCCAAGATAGCTTTTGATATAGCAATGAAACGAAACAAAAAGGTATGTTCAGTCGATAAAGCAAATGTTTTAGAGGTAAGTCAGCTTTGGAGAGAGACTGCCGAAGAGGTAGCAAAAGAGTATCCTGAAGTTGAGTTAACTCACATGTATGTGGATAATGCTTCTATGCAACTTGTAAGAGATCCAAAACAGTTCGATGTTATACTTACAGGTAACATATTTGGAGATATTTTAAGCGATGAAGCAAGTATGATAAGCGGCTCTATAGGACTTTTGCCGTCAGCTTCCATTGGCGGAAAAATAGGAGTATACGAGCCTATACACGGTTCGGCTCCCGATATTGCCGGACAGGGCATAGCTAATCCTATAGCAACTATCTCAAGTGCTAGTATGCTACTTAGATACTCTTTGGGTGAGGCGGAAGCTGCCGATATGATAGACAGTGCCATAGCAAAAAGCTTACACCTGGGATACAGGACAGGCGATATGGCGAAGTATGGTGCAAAAAAAGTGTGTTCAACCAGTGAAATGGGAACAGTAATTGCAGAAAATTTATAAATCGGACAATTAAACTTATGAAAACTCTTACATTGGCTTCTATTTATGAGCTCCAGGGTCTCAAAGATGAGGCTTTGGAGATATATAAAGAAATTCTAAAAGCCAATCCTGACAACAAAGAGGCAAAGATTGCCATAAAAAGACTTTCGGGCATCAGAAAAAGTTTTGATGGAGTCAACGAAGAGATGAAAAAGTTTTTTATAGAAATGAACAGCGATATAGAATTTAGAGAATTTGAAAGGTGGTTACTAAGATTATGGAATTAAAAGACATTGTACTTTCTACTTTAGCTGAAATAGATAATGATGTGCCACAAAACGAAAACGAGGTCTCTTTGGATAAAACAAAAACTGATGATAACAATTCTCCTACAACTTCACATCTTCATACAAAAGAGGAACAGTTTTTAAAAAACTTAAGAGAAAGGATACTTGTTTTGTTTGAAGGATTTAAGTCTCCTAATACTCAAAATATTGAAGCAAAACTTGATATGACGCTTAACTTTTTAGAGTATCTTTTGGCCAGTATTGATGAAAGACTTAGTGAATATAAAAAATAGTATCGAGCAATCAACTTATAAAGACTTTTTATACATAAAAGATTTACTCTCAAGCCATACCAAAAGGGCTTATATCGTAGGCGGGGCACTCAGGGATACACTTCTTGGTAGAAGAGTTTATGACCTTGATGTAGAAGTTTATGATATCAATCCAAAAGATTTTGATAATATTATGACTAAAGTCGGTGCAAAAGGGGTAGGCAAAAGTTTTTTTGTGTACAAATATAACAATATTGATATATCTCTTCCTAGAGTTGAAAAAAAGAGAGGTTTTGGACACAAAGCCTTTGAAGTAAAGATAACAAGTGATGAAAAAGAGGCTTCCAAAAGAAGAGACTTTACTATCAATGCTTTGATGTATCAAATATATGAAGAAAAACTACTTGATTTTTGGGGTGGAGTAAATGATATCAAAAATAAAATTATAAAAGTAGTAGATGCAAACAGCTTTAAAGAAGACAGTCTGAGGGTTTTAAGGGCTGTTCAATTTAGCACAAGACTCGGTTTTAAATGTGAAAAAAACTCTATAATGCTTATGAAGCAACTAAGTCTTGATGACTTGAGCAAAGAGAGAATTTTTTGGGAGTTTGAAAAACTGTTTAATGCAAAATATCTTCATTACGGATTTTACTATCTTGTAAAGCTAGATATCTTAAAAAAACTTTTTGGTATAGATACAGGGTGTAAAAATTTCTTTAAAATAAGCAGAGTTTTTTTAAGATATCAAAATTCATTTGAAAAAGAGTATTATAAATACTATTTTTTATACATATTAAGTCAATATTTAAATGTCGATATAAACTTTTTACTAGATTGTTTGGGTGCCCCAAAAGAGTATGAAAAACTTTATAAGCTTCAGCCGGAGACAAAAGGTAAAATAGATGATAAAAAGCTACTTGAAATTGCACTGAAAATTCCCATAAAAATGTATCTTGAAAATTATAAACCGTCTATTAAAAATAGAGCAAAAGAGTTAAATATTTATTACAATAGATTTAAAACGGATGTAAAAGCTCATGATATCCTAAAAGATGGTTTTAGGGGTGCCGAAATAGGACAGGAAATAAAAAAAAGAGAACTAAACTACATTGATAATTTGTTATCAAGCAAAAGTTAGATAAAATTTATGTTTTTATTTGCAAACAAGGATGATAATGGTTAAAAAGATACTGTTTCTTATTTTCAGTATTGCAGCTATGCTTTATGCTGAAAACTATATAGATGTATATAGACATGCAGGTACACAGGAAGTAAAAAAACTATTTGATAAAGAGTTGGAAAATAAAGCTTATTGGGATAATTACTTAAAAGATTACAATACAACATACGGCTATTTTGAAAAAGAGAAGTATATTATCATAGCCAATAAAAAAAGCAAGAGACTGAAGCTTTTTTATACTGACGGAAAAGGAAGCCTAAAAGAGCTGTTTACAAAAGATATAATTACGGGAAAAAGTGGTGAAAAGAAAAAAGAGGGAGATTTGATAACTCCTTTGGGGACATATAAGATTATCATGAGATTTGTGCCAAAAGATACATTTTACGGTCCTGTGGCATTTGCCATATCTTACCCCAATACATTTGATAAACTAAACGGTAGAAACGGTCACGGCATATGGATACATGGCTATCCGTTAGATCATGAAAAAAGACCGCCCGTAACAAAAGGGTGTATGGTTTTAAAAAATGATCAGTTGCTTGATTTGAACAGTACTATTGATCCCAAAAACAGCTTTGTAATAATCCATGAGGATAATTTAAAACCGGTTTCCAAAGATACTGTTGCCAATATACTCTCTTTTATCTATCAATGGAAAAATGCATGGCAAAACAATGACATAAAGAAATATCTCTCATTTTATTCAAAAGATTTTAAAAGGTATAATGGTCAGGATTTATCATCTTTTTCTTTGATAAAGAGAAGAATTTTCTCAAGAAACGACAAAAAAGATATTGTTTTTAAATATATAAGCATACTTCCCTATCCAAATTTAAAAAACGAGCCTATATATAAACTTTTCTTTTATGAAATATATAAAACGAAATATTATAATTTTAAAGGCAACAAAGAGTTGTATGTAAAAGTGAAAAACAAT
Source organism: Campylobacterales bacterium (assembly GCA_027023175.1). Taxonomy (GTDB): domain Bacteria; phylum Campylobacterota; class Campylobacteria; order Campylobacterales; family JALSKU01; genus JALSKU01. Next base: position 21,034 of record JALVWW010000320.1, on the reverse strand, counting down.
AAAGTCAAAATTTTTATAGAAAAGTAGAAAAATGTTTAAAAAAACTTTTCTAATCCTTTTGTTGTCCTCATTATTACTGCAGGCTTCCATACTGCATTTTAAAAAATATGAAAAAACAGGCACGCAAAAAGGTGATACTCTTTTGGTAATAGGCGGAATACACGGAAACGAGCCTGGGGGTTACTTTGCTCCTTCGATTTTGATACAGCACTACAAAATCACAAAAGGCAATCTAATAATAATCCCCAACCTTAATTTTGACAGCGACATAAGAAACAAAAGAGGCATATATAAAGATATGAATAGAAAATTTGCCTATATTTCAAAAAAAGACCCTGATTATAAAATCATACAAGATATCAAAAAAATAATACTCTCTCCAAAGGTAGATCTTGTTTTAAACCTGCATGACGGACACGGTTTTTATAGACCCAAATGGGAAAATGTCATATTCAATCCAAAAGCCTGGGGTCAAGCACTCATCATAGATCAAATGAGTATAAAAACCCCAAAGTATAATGACCTAGGCAAAATTTGTAAAACTGTAGCAAACAAGATAAACAATTCTATATTTAAAAAAAAGCATATTTTTGGTGTTAAAAATACCAAAACAAAATTTCGTGATGAGCAAATGAAACTCTCTTTAACCTATTTTGCTATAACACACAATAAACCCGCTCTTGCTATAGAAACGAGTAAAAATATAACAGATTTGACAAAAAAAGTTTATTATCAACTTTTGACTATAGAAGAGTTTATGAAAGTTATGGGAATCAAATACAAAAGAGATTTTGATTTGAATGAAAGAAACATTAGAAGATTGCTGCGTGAGTATGGATCTTTGACTATTAATAATAGATTTAAAATAAATTTAAACAGAGTAAAAAACTATATAGGTTTTGTACCTTTAAAAAGAAAATTTAATAAATTTGACTTTACTCATCCCCTTGGGGCGGTTATAAGATATAAAAATATATACCAAGTAATGATAGGAAACAAAAAAATAACCAGGCTAAAAAGTGAATATTTTAAGTTATCCGACCGTCATCCTCTCTTAAAGATAAAAACAGACCACACCATTATAGACATAACAGATAAATTGAATGTAGGGATAAAGAAAAATTTTATGATAACGGCTCCAAAAAATGTAAGAGTAAATGTTATAGGCTATACATCAAAAAGATATAAAAATGAAGCAAATATCTGGATAAAATTAAAAGATATAGACAAAAGATACTCTCTATACAAAGATAAAAGGGCTTTTAGAGTAGAATTTTATGATGATAAAAACAGATTTATAAAAACAGTACTCGTAGAAATTCAATAGTAACCTAAACACAGGCTTTTGCTTAAGCGTATTTTTTTCTCTAACGGGGCAAAGTATTTGCACTTTTCTATATATATGGTATATGAATAATCAAGTTCAAATTTATCCAAAAATGATTTTAGATTGATAAATTTAACACCCTCTATCATCTTGATATCAAAAAGTTTATAAAGTGTCGAATTGTTGCTTTTGGTTAAATGAGAGGATGGTAGGTTTGTGTATCTACAAAACGGTGCACTTTGTATAAGTCCGTCCAAAGAGGTGCATTTCGGTATCAAATGATGATATTTTTTATGAATAAAGTGTTTATGAAGATATACGATCCTGCTTTTGTCAAATTTTGCACTAACACACTCTTTCCAATATCTAAAAGCATTGGGAGAGATGCCTGCAAGCTTCATTAACTCTTTTGCCAGTATAAAGTTATCCAATACACTATTGTCACTTAAATGATACATTTTCATAACCTCTATTTTAGCATACAATTGATAAAATAATAAATAATTGTATGCAAAGGAGCAAATCAGGTGGAGTTATGTGAAGATTGGCTGGAGTATGACTACAATCCTTTTATCCTTTTTGACAAGGATGGCAAAGTTGTCAATGTCAATGCTGAAGCGCAGTTTTTACTCGGTATCGCTTCATCAAAAGATATCTTTGAACTGGCTTCCACTTATGCAAGCCCGGGATATGGTTTTAAAACTACTATAGTTGATGTGGATTATGGAAAATACAGTTTTTATGCACTGACTGTCGGATATAATGATAATGAATATATTGGCATAAAGCTTTATAAAAAACCAAACAAATCTTTTGACCTGGATGCACATGATAACACCAAGATAAACATTTACTCTATCATAGACCTTTGCATAAGCTCACTTTCAACTTCTTCAAATGCCACTCATCAAAAACTTCTTGACCCTACATTTCCGGATATTTTTGTAAAAGTGGATCTTTTTTTGAAACTTTTGTCAAAGATTTATAACTCTTTTAAAGATTCGAAAGTCATAACCACAAAACTTCATTTAAAAACGGGGGAGCATATCATATACAAAGATAAGAAATTTTCTATATTTATGTTGGAAATTTCAGGAGATAAAAGAGAGAGTGAAGATGACTATATCATCAAGGAAATTGCCCCTCAGTCAAACTCTGTTGTCAATATAAAAAAAGAGTCAGTTTCTATCGAGCTTCCTTTGGTAGATGATATTGATTAGTCCCCCGACAGGTATGACGGATATGCCTACTATATATGGGATGATTTGAAAACTTTTCATTTTTAAGAGCAGAAAAAAACCTCCTATCAGTATCCCGTAGCCTAAAATCCTAAAGAGAGAAAAAGCTGCACTTTTGCTTTTGGCTAAATTTTTCATAGATATTTTGACTCTGCTTTTTTTATCATTTGCCTCTTTTTTATCATCCTCATATAGCTCATAAGGGTCATCCAATTCGTCTATGTAGTCTCTGTCATCTACTATATCACCCAATGTTTTTATCTGTTTATTGATATTTTTGACATATGATAAAAATGAGAGCAAAACGATACCAAAAGCACTTAAAAAAGCTATCTGTGTATTTACAACCCACATATATCCTTTAAATATACTAAAAATTAATACAAATATATCAAGAATAATGTAGATAACTATCTGAATATTAATACTCTTCATCATCGTCATCTTTATTGTAGAGATTTTTATATCTTATATCATCTTTATACTCTTCATACTCTTGGACTTGTTTTTTGTATGCTTTGTAAACATTTAAAACAGCTGCAGCTACTCCTATGAAAACTCCCACCCAAAGAAGCCACCATATACCAAAACTGTTCTTTAAAAATATCCCAAGCCCTACTCCGATAAGTACGGCTACAACCATGGAAATACCAAGAGAGAGCTGTTCGGCTCCCTCTATGATTTTCCCATACTTCGGTTTTTTCTCACTCATTTCAACTCACCAAATACATCTTTGGCTTTTTCTATGACTTCATCGATTATCTCGTCGCTCATAGCAGTTGAGATGAAACCTGTTTCAAACTGACTGCAGGCAAAATAAACTCCGTTTTCAAGCATTTTCGAATGAAATGAGGCGAACATTTTTGTATCACTTTTCAGTGCATCATCAAAGTTTTTTACAGGAGTGTCATTGAAAAAGAAACCAAACATACTGCCTCTTACATTTGTTTGAAGAGGAATTTGATTTTTTTCTGCCTCATTTTTAAATGCACTCATCAATTTTTCAGCTTTTTTTTCTAACTCCAGGTATATTTCAGGATTGTTTTTTAATTTTACAAGACTTGTCAAACCGGCACTCATGGCAACAGGATTGCCGCTTAGTGTTCCTGCCTGATATACGGGTCCGTCGGGGCTTAGTTTATCCATTATTTCTGCTCTTGCACCAAAAGCACCCACAGGCATTCCTCCACCTATAACTTTACCGAAAGTTACGATATCGGGCTTTGTTTCAACCAAGCCCTGGGCACCTTTTAAGCTTGCTCTAAAACCGCTCATAACTTCATCAAATACCAAAAGTGCTCCGTTTTTATCACACAGGCTTCTTAGCTCTTCCAAAAATTTTTCATCGGCCGGAACAAGTCCCATATTGCCCGCAATAGGTTCGATAATAACACAAGCTATATCTTTAGAGTTTTCAAAACATTTTTCTACACTCTTTATATCATTGTATTTTGCCAAGAGCGTATGTTTTGTAAAATCAGCAGGAACTCCAGGAGAGCTTGGAGTACCGAAAGTTACCGCACCGCTTCCGGCTTGGACTAAAAGCGAGTCACTGTGTCCATGATAACACCCCTCAAACTTTATAATATCATCTCTTTTTGTATATCCTCTTGCAAGTCTAATAGCACTCATAACCGCTTCAGTTCCGCTACTTACAAATCTTATCTTTTCGATGCTGTCAAACATTTTTACTATCTCATTTGCCAATTCACTCTCAACAGTAGTAGGTGCTCCGAAACTAAGACCTTTTTTTGCCGCCTTGATAACACTCTCTTCTATATCTTTGTCACAATGGCCAAATATAAGCGGTCCCCAGCTTTGGACAAAGTCTATATATCTGTTATCATCTATATCATAAAGATATGCTCCCTCTCCTCTTTGTATAAAAAGCGGAGTCCCGCCTACACTTTTAAAGGCTCTCACAGGTGAGTCAACACCGCCGGGGATAACCTTTTTGGCTTCTTCAAAGGCTTGTAGCGAATTTTTTATATTCATTTTTTTCCTCTCTTTTTGTTTTTTGTTTTTTTATTGATTTGTTGCAGATAAAAATATAAGCTGTTTATCTCTTGATAAGTTAAAAAGTATTTTGGCATGATTTTATGCCTTGAGCTAAAACTTTTAAAAAAATCTTCTTTGGAGACTTTGTTTATTTTAGGTGATTTTAGATAATAAATTTTCCCTTTTTGTTTATATTTTGCTATGATTTTCCCTTCGCCGTACCTTCCGTGACACTTGTCACACCCTATGCCTCTTGGGTTTTGATAGAGCATTTTTGCATATTCGAGGTTGGTGATAAATGAATCATTTGCTACCATTTTTAAAACTAAAAGAAAAGTAATTATTGAAAAAGAGAATTTCACTTTATTCCTATATAATAACATATTTGGTATTATACATAAAAAATATTAAGGTTAGGTTTTATATGATTGTTTTAAATGGTAAAGATTTGGCAAAAAAAATACAAAACAAAATCAAAGAAGATGTTGAACTTTTAAAAAAGGCTTCCATTACCCCGGGGCTTGCTGTTATCATGATAGGTGATGACCCGGCCAGTCAGGTATATGTCAAAAAAAAGGCTGAAGCATGTAAAGAGGCCGGTATTTACTCTGTGGTTCACGAAATGCCTGAAAATATAAAAGAAGAGACTATTATAAATACCATAAAACTCATGAATGAAAACCAAAATATAAACGGTATATTGGTGCAACTTCCCCTCCCTCCTCATATAAACCAAACAAAGATACTTGAAGCGATAGATCCTAAAAAAGATGTGGATGGATTTCACCCTTACAATATGGGAAGATTATGTTTGGATCTTGACTCTTTTGTACCTTGTACACCGCTTGGTGTTATGAAAATATTTGAAGAGTACGGGATAGATGTAAAAGGCAAAGATGTTTGCATAGTAGGTGCTAGCAATATCGTAGGAAAGCCAATGGCAGCACTTCTTTTAAATGAATTTGCCACAGTTGATATCTGTCATATTTATACAAAAGATTTGAAAGAGCATACAAAAAGGGCTGACATTATTATTGTAGCCGTAGGAAAAGCAGGGTTGATTACAGAAGATATGGTAAAAGATGAAGCAATAGTAATAGATATCGGTATAAACAGACTCGAAAACGGTAAGCTTGCCGGTGATGTTGATTATGATAATGTGGCACACAAATGTTCTCACATTACTCCGGTTCCGGGAGGTGTAGGACCAATGACTATAGCTATGCTTTTGTCAAACACTATAAAAGCTACCAAATTAAAAACATCCGAATAACTTTCAAAATTTAAGGATACAATTTGTAATGAAATATTCATTTTTTAAAACAATAATATATATAGCAAAAAACAATGAAAGCTTCTCTTGCCAAAGGCGTAGCAATACTAAAGAGGAATTGTTTGGAGCTTGTTTCCAAACAAAGGAGACAGTTAAATGAAACATAAACTAAAAAAACTATATGACTTTTCAAACAGTTGGACCGGTACGATTATCATCGTACTTCTTGTGATATTTTTTGTAGCTCAAGCTTTTGTCATACCAAGCGGTTCGATGAAAAGAACTCTTTTGATAGGGGATCATCTTTTTGTTAAAAAGTTTGCTTATGGGATTCCCGTTCCTCATATACCATGGCTTGAATGGCCGGTATTGCCTGACTTTAGAGGAGATGGACACATTATAGAAGGAAGCAAACCCAAAAGAGGTGATATAGTTGTTTTTAGATATCCAAAAAATATCAAAATACATTATGTAAAAAGATGCGTTGCGCTTGGTGGAGATGAGATACTTTTTCAGGAAAAGAAACTTTTTATTCATTTCAGAGAGGGTGATGAGTGGATAAAAAAACACTATCCTCCCAATAGAATCTATAAAATAGTAGGCAAACTGTGGGTTTTAAATCCATACATGCTTAAATATCCAGGTATCCAATATGATAAAAATGTAAATCTCTTTAGAGAAATACTACTCTATATGAGTGCCGGACAGTTTGCAATGCAGCCTATGATGATAAGTTCTTTGCCAAAATACAGCAGTGATTTGCCTCTAAATGCTTTTTATTTTAAAGTGCCAAAGGGCAGATACTTTATGATGGGCGACAACAGAGATCACAGTAATGACAGTAGATTTTGGGGAAGTGTTCCCTACCGTGATATAGTAGGAAAGCCTTGGTTTGTTTATTTCAGCTGGGATAAAAATTATAAAATAAGATGGAACAGAATAGGAAGAAGCGTAAACGAACTTCAGTTAAATAAAAAATATATAGATAAAAGTGTGAGCCTAAAATGACAGATATGAGTTATATGGAAATCATTGCAGCAATTTTAGCTCTTATGATAGCTATCATTGGGCATGAGATAATGCATGGACTTGTTGCGTACAAGTACGGTGATACTACCGCTAAAAATGCGGGAAGACTTAGTATAAATCCAATAGTACATATAGATCCGGTAGGCACTATTATACTGCCGGCAATTTTATATTTCAGTGGTGCTCCTTTTATGTTCGGTTGGGCAAAGCCGGTACCTATAGATATAAGAACTGTCGTAAGAAACGGTGGGTATAGCGGAGCAATAGCTGTAAGTTTGGCAGGTATTACATATAATTTCTTTTTAGCTATTTTGGCTTCTTTTATATTTCCTTATTTTAATATTGCAGGCTCCTTTATAGGCTATCTTTTATATATGCTAGTAGTTTATAATGTAGTTTTAGGAATATTCAATCTCTATCCCATTCCTCCGTTAGACGGTGCTCACGCTTTAGAATATTTTGCTAGAATTATAAAAGCTGACTATATAGCTAATTTTTTAAACCGTATGGAGAGATACGGTATGATTATCCTTATAATTTTTATAGCGACACCGCTGGCAAATTGGTTTTTTTATCCGGCTATTTACATTATAGATATATTGTTAAAGTAAAATTTGATATAATTAACCAAAAAGAGGAAAGGTATAGATTTGAAATTTTATATAGCTTGTGATCATGCGGGATTTAACATAAAAGATAAAGTTAAAGAGATAGTTAAAAGTTTAGGGCATACCATAGTTGATCTTGGAACAAACTCAAATGATAGAGTTGATTATCCTGACTTTGCACACAAACTTAGTCTTGAAGTCTTAAAAGATGAGGGAAGTTACGGTATTTTGATATGTGGTACTGGTATAGGCATGAGCTTAGCTGCCAACAAACACAAAGGGATAAGAGCAGCACTGTGTCACGATGCATATACCGCAAAAATGGCAAGAGCTCACAACAATGCAAATGTTTTATGCTTTGGAGAGAGGGTTGTAGGGCTCGGTGTAGCAGAGTCTATCATAGAGTCATGGTGTAATACTTCCTTTGAAGGCGGTCGTCATGCAAACAGAGTTAAAAAGATAGAAATAGAGCAATGATTGCAACCTGGTTTGTTTATACTATACTTGTTTGTGTAGCTCTTTATCTTATGGTAATGATGTTTTACTACCGTTCGCTTTACAAAAGAGAACAGAAAATGACTAAAATTACCAAAGATACCTTGAGTGATGCCGAGATAGTTGTCAGGAAGTATCAAGTACAACTACAAAGAGCACTGGGCAATATCGATATACTAAGTGATGAATTGACAAAAGTTAAAAACGATATCAAATCACTTAGGCAGAGAAACGCCCAAACAAGAATAGAAAATGACAAACTAAGAGATAAAATAAAAGAGCTTCAGGGTAAAATCGAAGCATTGCTTTAAAGGGGAAAATATGGATGCAGCTACTATATCGTATATGGCTTTCGGACTAATTATAGGAATATTTGGTGCTATGAAATTTTTTATGTTCAAGGAAGATAAATGAGTCTGCTAAACAGCAAAGAGAAAGAGTATCTTTTAAGCAAAATCAGAGATGTAAAAGATTTTCCAAAACCTGGAATTGTTTTTAAAGATATTACAACTCTGCTTAAAGATAAAGATGCGTTCAATTTTTTGATAGAACATCTGTATAATTATTACAAAGATAGAGATATTGATTATGTCGCGGGTATAGAAAGCAGAGGTTTTATATTTGGTGCGGCTTTGGCAAACAGACTCAAAGTAAGTTTTACTCCTATACGAAAAAAAGGAAAGCTCCCATATACTACCATATCGGAAAAGTATGCCTTGGAATACGGTTTTGACGAAGTTGAGATACATATAGACGCATTTGAGGGTGAGAAATCAAATCCAAATGTTCTTTTGATCGATGACCTTATAGCTACAGGCGGTACTGCAAAAGCTTCGATAGACCTTATAAACAAAGCAGGGGCAAAGTGCTCTGATGCATGTTTTATCATCAACCTTACTTTTTTGGAAGGTACAAAAAATTTGGATAAAAACTGCGAAATATATTCAGTCTTGGAGATAGTGTAATGTATATCCCAAAACCATCCGAATTTGACCCGGACAACAACGGACACTTTGGAAAATTTGGAGGTAGATTTGTACCGGAAACATTGATGCCTATACTTTTGGAATTGGATGGAATCTATAAAGAGTTGCGTTTTGATAAAGATTTTTGGAGTGAAGTAAATGCATATCTTAAAGATTATGTCGGCAGACCTTCGCCTTTGACATTTGCGGAAAATCTAAGCAATGAAATCGGAGCAAAAATATATCTAAAAAGAGAAGATTTAAACCATACAGGTGCCCACAAAGTAAACAGTGTTATTGCTCAAGGATTGATAGCTAAAAAGATGGGTAAAAAAAGAGTCATAGCTGAAACAGGAGCAGGACAGCATGGTGTGGCAACTGCTACCATTGCAGCACTTTTAGGACTTGAATGTGAGATATTTATGGGCGAAAAGGATGTGCACAGACAAGAGCTTAATGTCTTTAGAATGAAGCTTTTGGGTGCCAAAGTACACTCCGTAAAAAGTGGTAGCAGAACTTTAAAAGATGCAATGAATGATGCTATAAGATATTGGGTGACAAATGCCAGAGATACATTTTATATCATAGGAACCGTAGCAGGTCCTCATCCCTATCCTCTTATGGTTAGAGATTTTCAGTCCATCATAGGTTATGAAGCAAAAGCTCAGATATTGAGCAAAGAGCATGCTCTACCTGATTTTGTTATAGCTTGCATAGGTGGCGGAAGTAATGCCATGGGTATATTTAACCACTTTCTTATGGAAGACGGTGTCAAGTGTATAGGTATAGAAGCAGGCGGTAAAGGAGTAGATACCGATATGCACGGAGCTTCTTTAGAAAAAGGAAGTCCCGGTATCCTTCACGGTCAGCTTAGTTATCTTTTGCAGGATGATGACGGTCAAATCCAAGAGGCTTACTCTATCTCAGCCGGATTGGACTATCCTGGGATCGGACCTGAGCATGCATACCTAAAAGAGCTTGGAGAAGTAATGTATGACAATATAACTGACCAAGAAGCACTTGATGCTTTTGTATGGCTTTCGCAAAAAGAGGGAATCATTCCTGCTTTTGAAAGTTCTCATGCCATAGCTTATCTTAAAAAAATGCCAAAGCATATGCTGGATAATTCTCTTGTTATTATAAATGTTTCCGGCAGAGGCGATAAAGATATGATGCAGGCTAAAGAAATTTTACACTTTGACTGATAAACAACAATAATCAAGGATTTATTTTGGAACAAATGTTTATAAACTGGCTTATTGAGTATGGATATATCATACTTTTTATTTGGAGCATAGCCGAGGGAGAGACAGGTCTTGTGATGGCGGGAGTTTTATCTCATACGGGCGATATGGATCTTACCACTTCAATTATCGTGGCAGGTCTTGGCGGATTTACCGGAGACCAGATATATTTTTATATAGGAAGATATAACAAAAAGTATATCCACAAACTTTTTAGAACTCAAAGAAGAAAATTTGCTCTTGCAAATATACTTTTAAATAAATATGGTTGGCTGGTGGTCTTTATCCAAAGATATTTATATGGTCTTAGAACAATTTTACCTATGTTTATAGGAACCACAAGATACAGTGCAAAAAAGTTTGCTATTATCAATTTTGTAGCTGCTATGATTTGGGCGGCTATTACTATTACATTAGCATATATTTTTGGAGAACAAATTATCCAGCTGTTGCATCTTGCAAAACAGTATTGGTACATCACTCTTCCTTCAGGCATACTTATCGCCGGTGGAGTATGGTACTATTTTCACAAAACTACACAAAAATAGACAAAGGGGAATAAAGTGAATATAGAAGTTGTTGATAAAGTTGTAGAAAAAATTGAAGCTGAGTGTGAAATAATTTTGGTATCTAGCAGTGAGTTAAACCATAAATGGATAAAAGATAAAGATGAGTTTGAAAAAGCAGGCTTTAAAGTAAAAGAGGATGAAACACTTTTTTTACCGGGAAGTGCAAGAGTTTACAGTACTCTAACATCTTTTGAGCCCGATGATGTAAGAGTCTCAGTTGCCAATGCATTAAAGGCCATTAGAAAAACAAATTTTAAAAGTGCAAAAATAGGACTTTATACGAAGAAGTGTCCACCAATAAATGCAAGGGCTTTAGCTGAGGGTATAATGCTTGGTAGCTACAGTTTTGAGAGATACAAAAGCGAAACAGATAAAAAATCTTTAGAGACGATAATAATTTCAACTGAAGATTATAATGGCAATAGTTACACTTTTGAATCAACCAAAAAAGCTGTTGAAGAAGGAGTTATTATAGCAAATGCTACAAACTGTGCAAAAGATGTTGTAAATACTACTCCTTATGATATGACTCCTAAAAAGTTGGCAAATTATGCTGAAAAATTAGCAAAAGAGTTAGAAAATGTTGAGTGTTTTGTGGGTGATGAAAAATTTTTAAAAAAGGAGAAAATGGGAGCCTTTTTGGCTGTTGCAAAAGCCAGTGTGAATAAGCCAAGACTTATAAAACTAAGCTACAAACCAAAAGATGCCAAAAAAAGATTTGTTTTCGTCGGAAAAGGTCTTACTTATGACAGTGGAGGACTAAGCTTAAAACCAAGTGACTATATGGTAACGATGAAGTCAGACAAAAGCGGGGCAAGTGCGGCAATTCACATTATCAAAGCTGCAAGCGAGTTAAAGCTTCCTTTTGAAGTACATGCCATAATTGGTGCTGCGGAAAACATGATAGGAGGAAATGCTTATAAGCCTGATGATGTGCTTGTTGCAAGAAATGGTAAAACTATAGAAGTTAGAAATACTGATGCCGAGGGAAGACTTGTATTGGCAGACTGTTTGGATTTTGCTCAGGATTTAAAGCCTGATTACTTGGTGGATTTGGCAACATTGACTGGAGCTTGTGTAGTTGCTCTTGGTGAATATACTACAGGAGTCATGGGGCATAGCAGTGAATTGAAACACTCTATTTCATCTTCAGCCAAAAAAAGCGGTGAATTAACAGGGATGCTTCCGTTTAACAAATATCTAAAAAAACTTTTAAAAAGCTCGATTGCCGATATATCCAATATAGCAAGTTCAAGATACGGCGGAGCGATTACGGCAGGATTGTTTTTGGATAATTTTATAAAAGATGAGTTTAAAGATAAATGGCTCCATCTTGATATTGCAGGACCGGCATTTATAGAAAAAGAGTGGGGATACAACCAAGCCGGAGCTAGTGGTGCCGGAGTAAGAATGTGTACATACTGGCTGAAAGATTTTGCATATAAGATAAAAAATGTTCACAAAGAGGTAAAATAATGGGTGTAAGTGTAGGTATAGTAGGTCTTCCAAATGTCGGCAAATCAACAACATTCAATGCTTTGACAAAAGCCCAAAATGCTGAGAGTGCCAACTATCCGTTTTGTACCATTGAGCCGAACAAAGCAGTCGTGCCGGTACCTGATAACAGACTAAATGAGTTAGCAAAGATTGTCAATCCAAACAAGATCCAATACTCAACCATAGAGTTTGTCGATATTGCTGGACTTGTAAAGGGTGCTAGCAAAGGTGAAGGTCTTGGTAATAAATTTTTAAGCAATATAAGAGAAGTTGAAGTCATACTCCACATGGTTAGATGCTTTGATGATGAAAATATAACTCATGTTGAAAACTCTATTAACCCTTTAAGAGATATAGAAATAATTGAAAGCGAACTTATATTTGCTGATATAGAACAATTGGAAAAAAAGATAGAAAAATTGACAAGACAGGCAAAAGCCGATAAAAAAGCACTAAAACCGCTTGAACTGTCCAAAGAACTGCTTGCTCATTTAAATGAAATAAAACCGGTGAGCAGTTTTTCTAAAAAAGATGATGAGAATTTTAAAGCTTTGGATAAAGAACTTAGATTTTTATCAAACAAAGATATTATTTATGGTGCAAATGTTGATGAGGACTCTTTGCTTGAAGATAACGAGTATGTTAAAGCGGTTAAAGAACATGCCAAAGAGGTTGGAGCTGATGTTATAAAGCTTTGTGCCAAGATAGAGGAAGAGCTTGTAGGGCTTGAAGATGATGAAGCAGCTGAATTTTTAAACGAGCTTGGTATAGAAGAGTCCGGACTAAATAAAATTATAAGGCTCTCTTTTGATAAACTTGGACTTATTAGTTACTTTACCGCAGGGGTTGTGGAGGTAAGAGCGTGGACCATCAAAAAAGGATGGAAAGCACCAAAAGCAGCTTCAGTTATACACAATGACTTTGAAAAAGGCTTCATTAGAGCTGAAGTTATAAGCTATGAAGATTTTGTAACCTGTGGAGGGGAAGCAGGAGCGAAAGAAGCCGGTAAAATGAGACTTGAAGGAAAAGATTATATCGTTCAAGACGGTGATGTGATGCATTTTAGATTTAATGTCTAAGAGTGTCTTGCGATAAAAAAGTGATATCCACAATATCTTCAGTTTAGCTTATAGGCAAGATGCATCTTCGAAGTCCTATTCTTAGCTAAGTTGAAAAAAATTAATATGTAAGTTTGGCTACTGTATCGCCAAACTTTACTTTTTGCATTCTTTCACAAGTCAGTTTCACCATCTCTTTTTCAAAAAACATAACTATGGTTGAGCCCATCTCAAACCTGCCAAGTTCTTCACCTTTTTTTAAATGAATATCTGCATAACTGTAAGTTGTAATACTATCTTTTTTAGCATTGGTTTGAATTCTGACATCGAAGTTAAATCTCATTTTTCCGACATTGAGTGCTCCTACAAAAACCATATAAAAAAGTCTTCCATCATTTGTTTTGCACTCGAGTATAACTCTTTCATTTTTGATAAAAAGGTCAAATACCTTGTTTAAATATTTTAAATTTACCGGATACAAAAGACCAGGCACATGAACAACTTTTAAAATTTTCATATCAAGAGGTACATGATATCTGTGATAATCTTTTGGTGAAAGGTAAAGGTTGATAAAGTTGCCGTTATATATCTTTTTGATATTTTCAGACTCTATAAAAGTTGTCAAAAGCTCATCAGCCTTGTAGTAAAAACCTTTTATCTGCATCGTTCTACTTATAAACATATCACCAACTTCGGTAATCATACTGTCACACGGTGAGATAACAACTTTATCAGATTTGTCAAAAACTCTTTGTTTTTTTAGCTTTCTTGTAAAAAGTTCATTTAAGCTTTTATAGCTCCCAAGAGGGTCAAACTCCTGTAAATTTACCCCCATGGTTTTTACATAGATAAAATTGATAAGGTATTGAATAGGAAAAACAAATTTGTGTGAAGCAAATTTTCCAAATATATTTGATATGGTATTTGTAATAGCTGGATTAAAAATCAATAAAAGCCCTTCTGCTAAATTTGAGGCGTATTATACTATAAAATATGAATTTTATCTATACTCTATATGACGAGTCGGTTCCCCTATCTCTTTTTTCATGTTATCATAATGAATTTGGGCATTTACCTTTTCTTCAAAACTGATAGGTCTTCTTAATGATTTGTATTCTATCAGCTTACCATCTTTGTAAACCCCGCTGATGCTCGCATAAACCCAGTAGTAACCGTTGTCTTTTCTGAGGTTCTTGACATACCCCTCCCATTTGCCTGTTTTTTCAAGTGACTCCCAAAGCTCTTTAAAAACAGCTTTAGGCATATCAGGATGTCTGACGATACTATGAGGTTTTCCAATAAGCTCATGATCATCATATCCGCTTATTTCACAAAAAATATGATTGGCATAGGTAATGACACCTTTTAAATCAGTCCTTGAGATAATAATTTCAGCCTCAGGGACTTTTGTCTCTATCAAAAACATACTGTCATTGTAGTCTTTCATATTTGCACCTTTACACCTTCTGTTTTTTTGCAAATTCGTAAACATCTTTCTTTTTTAAATCCCCGTTGTAAACAACGGTTGCCGGATCTATCTTGGTTGTATCACCTTGGAGTACTTTGGGAACAGCTTCTGCACTATCTAGAACTCTCAAATGTCTTTCAAGCTCCTCTTCAGAGTAGCTCATCTGCATATCCGCTGCTATTACATGAGGTATCGCTTCTATCACTCTTAGCTTTTCTAACTCCTCTGAGACATCCTTGCCTTCGATGGTAACAATTATCCTTCCTTTTTCATCATGAAAGTGATAGTCGCAAACCACACACTCCTTAATATCTTTTACTACTTTTTCTAAATATTCCGGTCTTGTTTGAATAACTATACTTGATATATTCATTTTATTTTACCCTCCAAAATTTTATTTTATTTTTATCGCTTGTTACTATCTCTTTTTCATTTAAAAAAATGATATTTGAGATAGGATTATCATTATGAGACAATTTATAAAGATTATTTTTAGTATATACATTAAAAATTGTTATATCATTTTTACTATTGCTTGTATATCCACATAATTTACCACTGGGGCTTAAACCTGTAGCATAAACTATAAAATTACTCTTTTTGTGATATGCTATACTTCCGTCATCTTTATAGATGCCACATTTTTTATCTTTGCTTGCAACTGCTATAATATGATTTTTATAATCAAGCTGATAGACATTATCAAGATTTTGACCGCTAAAAGTTTTTAAAATATTACCTGTTTTGATATCTACAAGTTTTACACTGCCGCTCTCATCACTCAAGACAAGATTGCTTTTATCTTTGTTAAATCTAAAGTCAGAAAATTTTGACTCAGAAATTTGCTTATCATAAATAGTTTTTTTATTTTTTATATCATATAGTATAATCTCTGAACTAAGTAGAGCTATTACTATCTTATCATTTGTAAGGTATTTTACTTTCATTATAGCCATTTTATCATTTTCGTCAAAAAGCTTATGAAGTTTATCATTTCTATATATAAAGACTCTACTGAATCCTTTTGTTCCTTGTGAGGCAAGCAGTATATCTTCACCGTTTACATCTACGGAAAATACCCTGGGATTGTTCATATCACCAAAAAAGTCTTTAATCTTTGGAAAATTTATCTCTTTGGTCAATTTGTTCGTTTTAAGATCATATATATCAACTTTTCCATTATCTGTAGTAGCATATATATTATTGTTTTTAATGATTAAGTCAATAACTTCACCATTCGTTGTCAAAATTTTCATAGGAGTTATATCCGTAGCAAAAATTTCAACAACCAAAAATAAAAAAAATAAAATTTTTTTAACCATTTAAAGCTTCCTCGTTATACCTTTTTTGATATTTTGCCATCTCTACCTTGACCTCTTCAAAGTGTTCAGCCGTTACATTATCGTCTTTTCTCCATTCCACTTCTATATCACCGCCATAATCATCACCCATCTGTTCTATGGCATCTTCAAAAAGTGTCATATTTTTACAAATAGCTTTTCTATTGTCAAATGTATCAACAAGCTCTATATACCAATTACCCAGTCCATTCTCTTTTATAGTTGCTATAAATTTAACAGGCATTTACTCCACCTTTATTGCATCAACCGGGCATACTCTTACACAAAAGCCACAATTGGTGCATTTTTCATAATCTATCTCAGCTCTAAAGAGTCCTAGAAACTTAACAGCATCTTCCAAGCAAACCTCTTTACAGCTAAAACACATTGTTTTTTGCCAACTTAAACATTTTAGCATATCAATTTTAATATCGGCATTAATCATTTGTTTATCTTCAATCTTTAAAACACCAAACTCACAAGCATAAGCACATTTGTCGCAATATGTGCAACCGCTTATATTAAAGTCCAATATAGGAGTCTTATCCTTTTGAATAATAATAATTTTTTCATCACAAACTATAGAACATTTACCGTTACACTCTTTGCATTTGTCAAAATCAGACTCATCCTTATAGTATGGAGGTCTGATTTTGATACTCCCCTGCTCCCTCTTGGTAAAGCCAAGAGAGCTAAAAAGCTCTCTTCTTTTCGTCATTTTGTTGTATCCACACCTTGGTCAAATGTATTTGCAAGATTTGATTTTTTTGTAGTCAAGCTGTTTATATAATCAGGCTTAAAATTATTTCCAACCAAAGGTTTGACATTAGCCTGAACAACATGACACTGCGTACAGTTATATCTTCCCGGATATAGTTTCTTCATGTGCTCAGCATATACATCGTTTGCTCCACCATTAACTTTTGCTACTATCTTACCCTTTTTTATCAATTTGCCGTTTTTAATAATTTCTACCGATGGTCTAAAATCTATAAAGTGAGACTTTGGAATCGGAGTAGCATGTACTGATGCTGCAACATTTGGCATGTGGCATCCAAGGCATGCATTATTGTTTTTGGTTATAGGCACCAATCCTTCAACACTATGGGGGATAAGAGGCGGTGCATTTACATACGATCTCTCATAAGTTTTAGCTTGTCCCGGAGCTGCTTTTGTGTAAGTTACTTTTTGTAATTTTATCACATTTTCAGTATGAACAGGTGCTTTTCTCAAGCTTAGCGATTCGTCACTCACCGTTCCACTTGTTGTAGCGCATCCGACCGCAAGTAATCCTACAGCTGCTACACTAAGTAATATTTTAGTTGTTTTTTTCATTATCTTTCTCTCCTTTTTCATTTTTCTTTGTTTTTAAAAAAAATCCCAATGCATTATCATCACAAACATCTATACACCTACCACAGTTTGTACACTCTCCTGAAAGTACGGGCGTACTCTCTTTTGCTATCATATGCAAAACTTGATTTTCAGGGCATACTACTTTACACTTCATGCAAGCCGTACAAGCCTCACTATCGTGTTTAACCTTCAATAATCTAAAACGACTTATAGCAGAATAAAATCCGCCCAAAGGACAGATATGTCCACACCAACCGTTTTTTAGCACAAAAAGGTCAAACAGATAGATGATAACCATCATTGCCCATCCAAAGCCCATACCAAATATAACTCCTCTATGCACTATAGATATAGGTGAAATAAACTCAAAAGCTGCTAAAGCTAAAAAATATGACAATATAAAACTTATAGCAATGACCCAATATCTTGTCGCTCTGCTAATAGGAGTTTTTTTTGCTATCATATCAAAACCAAATCTTCTTCTAGTCCAGTTTGCCACATCAGTTATAATGTTTACGGGACATACCCAAGAACAAAATGCTCTTCCGGCAAATAATCCGTAAAATATAGTTATGATTACAGCTCCCATAAGAAGATTGGAAGATATAACTGCACCTGCTGCGAACATTTGCAAAACTGCATATGGATCACTTAAAGGAATCACTCCAAAAAGCAAAGATGTACTTAAGTTACCACTTAAGATATTCCAACCATAATAGTTTCCGGCAACAAAAAGCAATATGACAGCGACTTGAACAACTCTTCTAGCTATTAAATATGCATAATGTTTCATTGTAGTAAGTCTCCTAAATCATTTAGTTTGTCAACTGCCTTTCGTTTGCTTCTCTCATCAATGGTATGAATCTCTTTGGCATTTTTCACTCTTTGCTGATCACCGCTATCCCAGCCTTTTACATAGTGAGTTCCAACTTCTCCTTTTGCATATTCCAAAGGAAGTACAAATATAGCAGCCTTTTCAACGACACATGCATGCTCACAAAGTCCACATCCGGTACAATAATCACTATGAACAACCGGAAGTAAAAAAGCATGTTTTCCTGTTCTTTTGTTCATTTGCATATCTATTGTAAGTGCTTTACCCATCAATGGACACGCCCTATAGCAAGCATCGCATTGTAGTCCCCAATAAGCTATACAGCTCTCTTTGTGAACTATTGCCAGTCCCATTCTGGCTTTTGTGATATCAGGCTTTTTTGTTTTTTTGTTTATCATTGTTTTTATATCAAGTGCTCCGCTAGGACAAGCAACGGCACAAGGTATATCATCACACATAAAGCATGGAATATCTCTTGATATAAAATATGGAGTTCCAAGCGGTTTATTATCACCGGGCTTAGCAAGCTTAAGAGTCGGATCTTTGGTTCCTATTCTTTTGCCTGTTGAGTCATATATGATATTGCCATCCCTATTTCTACAAGCTTCAACACACAAACCGCATTTGATACATGTTTTCAAAAAATCACTCTCTTTTAAAGCTCCTGGAGGACGAAGCAAAAGCTTGTTTGCTTTTGCCTCATCTACATATGCAGCCCATGTAAGACCTCCGATAAGCGCTAGTCCCAGGTTTCTTGTGGTGGTTAAAAAACCCCTTCTTTCCTCGCTTATCGGTTTTTTGTATGAGTTTATTTTTTTATGTTTGTGTTGCATTTTTTACTTCTTTATACCTTATATATTTTAACCGCACACTTTTTATAGTCAGTCTGCTTTGACATAGGACAAGTAGCATCTAGTGTTACTTTATTGATAAGAACCTTCTCATCAAACCATGGAACAAATACTAATCCTCTTGGCGGTCTGTTTCTTCCTCTGGTTTCAATTCTTGCTTTTACTTTTCCTCTTCTACTCTCTATCCATGCCAAATCACCTCTTTTAAGACCTCTTTCTTCAGCAGTTTTTGGATGCATATAACAAAGTGCTTCAGGAACAGCCCTAAAGAGTTCCGGAACCCTCATAGTCATTGTACCGCTGTGCCAATGCTCAAGCACTCTACCGGTACATAGCCATACATTATACTCATTGTCCGGCATCTCAGGTGGATCCATATATGGTCTTGCAAATATCTTGGCTTTATTTTTAAGGCTTGATTTACCGCCTGCTTTGTTTGGCTTAGTAAGTGTTCCGGTAAATAGTTTCTTGGCTAACGGTCCATAAAATGCAAAGTCAGCATCAGGACCTGCATAATGTTTAACATAAGGATCGTATTTGCCGTTAAATCTCCAAAGTGTTTCTTTGCCGTTTACAACAGGCCATCTTAGGCCCCTTACTCTATGATATGTTACAAAGTCAGCTAAGTCGTGACCGTGACCTCTACCAAAGTCCGCATACTCTTCCCAGAGATATTGGTGAAGCATAAAGCCATAACCTTTAAAAACTTTCCCGTCACTTCCTACTACATTTCTCTCATCACCTATACATTCTGAGTTTTGGTAACCTTTTTGAGGGAATTTTGTGAGATCTATTTTGTATGATTTTGCTCTATCATTTGCAAAGAGGATCTCATACATTGTGGTATCACCTCTATATCCCATGGCTCTTGCTTTTCCTCTTACATCAGCAAGTTTTTTACCATTCCTTAGAGTGTATGGTCCCCACAAATCATCAACGGTAAATCTTTTTGATAGCTCAACCCACTGCCAAGTATCACTCATAGCATTTCCTACCGGAAGAACTTGTTGTCTCCACCATTGACTTCTTCTTTCAGCATTTCCGTAAGCTCCCCATTTCTCATATATCATGGCACTTGGAAGAACAAGGTCTGATACCATAGCTGAGATACCGGGATATCCGTCACTGGTTACCAAGAAAAGATCTTTCATAGCTCTTGCGGCTTTTAGCCAGTGTCTTGCATTTGCTGTATCTTGATATGGATTACATACATTAACCCATGCAAACTTAACAACACCATCTTCTATATCTCTTTGGATTTTAACTATGTGTTGATTGCCCACAGGATTTAATGTACCTTCAGGTATCTTCCATCCTTTTTCAACTATCTTTCTATGTTTTGGATTTTTGACCATCATGTCAGCCGGAAGTCTGTGACAGAATGTTCCAACTTCTCTAGCAGTACCGCAAGCACTTGGCTGACCTGTGAGTGAATAAGCTCCATTACCGGGTTTTGCCTGTTTGTTTACAAGGAAGTGAACATTGTAGCTTAGAGTATTGTCCCAGCTTCCTCTTGTGTGTTGGTTCATGCCCATTGTCCAGAAACTTACAACTTTTCTATCTTTTTCTATATAGTAGCTTGCCATTCTTTTTAGTTTTGCTTTAAAACTCTCTATGTCCTCATCAGGATCGCCTTTGGCAACTTTTGCTACATAGTCTAATGTATAAGGCTCAAGTGATTTTTTATACTCTTCAAAACTTATCATCCAGTGAGCAAGAGTTCCTGCTCGATTTTTCATTACCTGACCTTCTTCATATCCATAAGGCTTAAGAGCAGGTGCCTCAAGAGGACTTACTTTTTTTGCCATCTCTTTAGAGATAATTTGCATCTCTTTTGCACTGTAGAGTCCTGCACTTCCGTCAGACCTTACCGGGGTTAGTGA
>JALVWW010000319.1 GCA_027023175.1 Campylobacterales bacterium | reverse complement strand
CAAAGCCTGAGCTTCAGTCATAAACTTATATCTCAATTTTGCAATAGCAACCTTTATCTCTTTTGATTGTCTAAAATTTTTAACAACACTCATATCCAGTTTTGGGCTGTATGAATTTGTCTCATTTTCCTCGTAAGGATGGGTAAATATAAAATCCTCAGTTATTTTACAAAGCTCTATATTTATAAATTTTTTAACTAACTCCTTTTTCTCTTTTGGAGTTAGATAAAAATCGGAGGTATAAAAAAGGGTATCAGCTAAAAAGATTGCAATATGCTTAGCTAATTTTGGAAAAACTTTTCTTTTTATCATTTCACCGCGAAGGATTTTATGTCTATTTAGATTTTGCATAGCTACCAAGGACATTTCATGTGAACTGTGATAAATATCAGGTACAAACTGAGGGCATATTTCTTTTTCCTTTTTTAAAGCCTCTATCTCAAATGTCATTCTTATGCGACTTAAAGGATACTCTTCTCCGACACATCTAAGATATGGAACTGCCTGTTTGATAACCAGGCTTTTATCACCATTTTTAACTATATAGACAAAGTTAAGATTGCCATCACCTATCTCAGATACTTCCAAAAGTGATGCCGGTTCATCATCTTTTAAAAGTAAAGACCTAAGTTCAGGGGTTTTATCCACATATTCTCTAACTAGTTCATTATCTAAAACTTTATACATTATCATCCTTTAGATATAGATATGTTCCTACATAACTCATCATACGCCTAGAAATATTAAATAAAGATAAAAAAGAAGATTTTAAAGTATTTTAGAACAATAATGTAACAATTTTACACAAAGAGAGTTTCTTTATAGACTCTTAAATAGCCTTAAAATAAACCACTCCAAGAGCGGGCATATCGAAGCTTATAGAGTTTTCTCTACCCCAAGCTAAAACTTTTTCTGAGTTGTAAATACCCTCATTATCGTAATTCCAACCCTCATATCTATCATCTTGAGAGTTGAAAATCATTTTGTAACTCCCCTCTTTTGGTACCGCAACTCTATAATTTTCTCTTTTTCTATCGGCAAAATTACATACGACTATGATGGTTTCATCCACATTATCACTTTTTCTAAAAAATGAGATGGTATTGTGAGTACTATCAGTTCGCTCTATCCACTCAAAACCTTTGTGCTCTGAGTCATATTTATGGAGTGCTTTTTCTTTTTTATACAAAAGATTTAAGGTTGCTAGCATCTTCAAAAGCCCTTTATGCCTTGGGTTATCAAGCAATTCCCATTGCAAACTGCCTTTATAGTCCCACTCTTTATACTGCGCAAACTCTCCTCCCATAAAAAGGAGTTTTTTACCCGGATGTGCTATCATATAAGCAAACATGGCTCTTAGGTTGGCAAATTTTTGGTTGTCATCGCCTGCCATTTTATTGATGAGTGAGCCTTTCATATGTACCACTTCGTCATGACTTAATGGAAGTACAAAATTTTCATCAAAAGCATACCATATACTAAATGTAAGCTGTTCTTGATGGTGCCCTCTATAGATGGGATCTTTTGCAAAATATTTCAAAGTATCATGCATCCATCCCATATTCCACTTAAAACCAAACCCCAAACCTCCTTCACTGACAGGTCTTGAGACTTTTGGGTATGCACTTGACTCTTCGGCTATCATAATTATGTCATTAAATTCACCGTAAACTGAAGAGTTTAGTTGCTTCAAAAATTCTATCGCTTCGAGATTTTCATTTCCGCCATATTTATTCGGTATCCACTCTCCATCTTTTCTTGCATAGTTAAGATAGAGCATACTAGCAACTGCATCCACTCTGATACCGTCTATATGATACTTTTCAAACCAAAACGAAGCACTGCTTATCAAAAATGCCCTTACTTCATTTCTTCCATAGTTAAATATAGCACTCCCCCACTCGGGATGATAGCCAAGTCGCGGGTCTTGATGCTCATAAAGACAAGTACCGTCAAAATTGCTAAGTCCATGACCGTCTGTAACAAAATGAGAAGGCACCCAATCAAGTATAACTCCGATACCGTTTTTATGCATGATGTCAACAAACTCCATAAACTCTTTTGGAGTCCCGTATCTTGCAGTCGGAGCAAAATATCCTGTCACTTGATACCCCCAAGAACCCTCAAAAGGATACTCGGTAATCGGCATAAGCTCTATATGAGTATAATTTAGCGACTTAACATATTTGCTAAGTTCAAGTGCCGCCTCTTTGTAGTTTAAAAATTCTCCGTTTTCTTTTTTTCTCCAAGAGCCAAGATGTACTTCATATATACTTATAGGCTTATCATGGGCATTTACTTCACCTCTTTTTTGCATCCAACTTTTATCACCCCACTTAAATCCCTCTATATCATATATCACAGAAGCCGACCTTGGAGGTTTTTCACAGTAAAATCCGTAAGGGTCTGTTTTTAAAAAAGTTTTATCCTCTATCTTTGAAGTTATATGATATTTATATGTTACACCCTCTTTTACCCCTTCGATAAAACCTTCCCATATTCCTGAGCTGTCATCTCTAAGTTTTAAAGGATGTTTTGAGGCATCATAACGGTTAAAATCAGCTACGACGCTCACATACTTCGCATTTGGAGCCCAGAGGGCAAAATAGATACCTTCTTTACCCTCTCTTTGCATAAAATGAGAGCCGAATTTATCATAAAGTTTGGTATGAGTTCCCTCTTTGAAAAGATATATATCCATATCGCTAAATCTTGTGACATCATAATAAATCATTTCATAGTCCAAAGATAAACTTTTTGATATTTTTTGGCCGAATCTATCCAGCTAAAGTGCTCCTTCATGGCTCTTTTTTGCATTTTTACAAACTCATCTTTTTCATCTTTATAAACTTCTACAGCCCATTTTACAGTATGATACAAAGCATGGGCACTTGCTTCATAAAATTTAAAACCGTTTGATTTGTCACTCTTTTTATCATAATTCACTATCGTATCGTCAAGTCCTCCGGTAGCTCTAACAATCGGTAAAGTTCCATATCTTAAAGAGTATATTTGGTTAAGCCCACAAGGCTCAAATAGCGAAGGCATCAAAAACATATCACTTCCGGCTTCTATCTTGTGAGCCAACTCTTCACTGTACCCCACATAGCAGCCAAATCTCTCGGGATATCTTTTAGCTATATCGCTGAAAAATCCTTCAGCCCACTTTTCACCACTGCCTAACATCACCATTTGCACATCAAGCTGCAAAAGCCCCTCTATGCAGGAAGCTATAAGCTCTATACCTTTTTGTTTAGCAAACCTTCCTACAAAACCGATAAGAGCAACTTCATCACTTGGAACAAGGTCAAAAATACCCTGCAAATCTCTTTTATTTTCTATCTTATCTTCGAGGGTATCGACACTGTAATTTTGAGTGATATATTTGTCATGTTCAGGATTCCACTCTTCATAATCAACACCGTTTAAAATACCAAATAGCTTGTATGAGTATATCTTTATATGCTCTTGCAAACCAAATCCATACTCGTCGGTTTGTATCTCTTGGGCATATTTTTCACTCACTGTTGTCAAAGCATCGCAAAATGCAATACCTCCTTTTAGGATATTTACTCCACCCAAAGCTTCCAGTGCATATTGGTTGAAATGCTCCCATCCGACACCTAATATATCCATAGCCCGTTTATCAAAAAAACCCTGATGCTGCAAGTTGTGGATAGTTAAAACAGATTTGGTATTTTTAAAAAAGTCGTTATTTTCATAAACTGTTTTTAAAAGTATAGGCATGGGTGCACTGTGCCAGTCATTGGCATGAACGATATCAGGCTTAAAATCCAAAGCTAAAGAGAGCTTCAAAGAAGCTTTTGATAGAAAGATAAATCTTATATCATTGTCCTCATAAGCTACACCGTTTTCATCATACAATCCGCTTCTTCCATAGTACCCTTCATGCTCGATAAAGTATATCTCCACACTGCTTTTTGGGAGTGTACTTTTGTAAACACCGCACCAAACTTCACCCAGGCTTCCCATATCCACTCCAAGTGCTATAGGCAGCTTTTCCAACTTGTTTCTGTCTATTCGGTAATATCTTGGCATCACTACTTTTACATTATCACCGAGTTTGGCAAGAGCCTTAGGTAAAGCTCCGCTCACATCAGCTAACCCTCCTGTTTTAGCAAAAGGAGTAACCTCACTTGACACAAATAAAATATTCATCTAACAATCTCCTTTTTACTAAAGCAAGCTTCAGCAAAAATTCCTCTCACTAAAGCTTTGCCTTTGGCAAGAGAAACACTTATAGTTTTTATTTTTATTTGTTTATTTGGAAAATATAAGTGTTTCATAATAATTTAGCTCCTTCAAGTGATGCATTTTTTATATCACTTATTACTATCTCAAGCTCTTTTAAACTCTCTTTTAAAGCATATTTTTCCAATTCGTTTTTTATTATATCCAAAATGAAAGGATTGGACTTGACAATACCGCCGCCAAGTACCATAATTTTTGGATTAAAAAGAGTAGTCAAGGTTGCTGCCGCTCTTAAAACTCCCTCTTTAAAATTTTCATATAGTTGTTTTACTGTTTTATCTTTGCTACTTTTCATTTTATCTAAACTCATCCACTCTATTTTATAATATTCAAACCACTTTTCAAGCCCCGCTCCACCGGAAAATATCTCTATGCAGTTATCTTTACCGCATCCACAAAGAAAAGGGGCTTTTTTAAACGGGATATGACCTATTTCGCATGCTATATTTTTTTCACCTCTTATGATAGAGCCATTTTCCAAAACAGCCGAGCCTACTCCGCTTCCCACAAATAAAAGTGCTATATTTTTTTCCGGTATTATTTTTGATTCAGCCAAAAGTGCACAATTTAAGTCATTGTCTATTTTAAAAACAATACCATACTTTTTTTCAAAATACTCTTTTATATTTTTCTCTTTTATTTTTATATTTGGTGAAGAGAGTATGGTGCCTTGGTTTACCTGTCCGGCAAACGAGACTTTAACGGTGTCAATACTTTTGTATCTGTTTAATTTATCTTCCAAAAAGGGTATCAATTCCTTATCTTTGCTCAAATACTCTTCATAAATACCTTCATATTCACTTCTTAGCTTTGTGCCGCCTACATCTACTACCAATGTGCTCATGATAAAATTGTTTCCCTTAGAAGTTTTACGGCACTCTCAGGCAAAAGAGGATTGATATGCATTTGAGACTCTATCTCAAATCCTCCCGTTTTGTAAAGTCTTGGAACAACGACAGCATGAAATCTAAAAAATTTGTCAATATCATCAAAAAAATCTTCACTCTCATAGTTTTTTTGCATTGGAGGATTTTTAAAAAACAGGTTATAGTCAAATTCTCCTATCTGTTTTCTCAAAAGTATCAAACTATCCTTTAGCAATTTTAAAAATTCTTGCATTTTATCATTTTCAAAAGAGCAGATGGATGATATCGGAACTTTTGGCATAATGACTGTTTCAAAAGCATATCTGCTTCCATAGGGGCAAAAAGAGATAAAATTTGTACTTTCCAAAACAACTCTTTTATTTTTTTCTCTCTCATAATCCACCACATCTTCAAAAACTGACCTGCCGTGCTTTTTATAATAATCAAAATAGTGATACTGCAGTAAAAGTTGATTTTTGGGTATCAAAGGCATGGCAATGAGTTGAGTATGGATATGAGGGAGTGTAGCACCTGAGCGTTCTCCCTGGTTTTTAAAGATAGAAAAATATGTAAGCCTTATATCTTTTTTCAAATCCTCCACTCTTGCCTTTACAGCCATAAACCACTCTTTCATATCAGGAAGCGACAACTCTTCAAAATATGTTATATGTTTTGGTGCATCTATGATAATTTCATGTGCTCCAAAACCGTCACTTTTTTCATAAAAACCATCCTCTTTCAAGCCGTTTGCAGCCTCTATCTCCAAAGCTTTGTAAAGATTTGGCACAACTCTTACTCTCCATCCGTTTTTATCTTTTATGGAGTAAATTTCCGGCGGTGTTAAATTTTCATGACCTTCACAAAAAGGGCATAGTTCTGTTTTGTTCTCTTTTTTTTCTTCACATGAGTAGTAATTTGGTCTGGTCAGTCTGTTTGGAGCTATGATAACATATTCGTTTTGAAGCAAGTCATATCTTATCTCAGACATTTTCCATCCTCAAACTTCCCTTTATATTGAAGCTTTTTTTAAACGCGAACAAAAAGACAAAGCTGACCCCTTGAGTCATCAAATCATACCCTTTTTCACTTTTTGAAACAGTATTAAGAGGAGTTGAAATGAGTTTGAAGGGTTGATTTACAAAGAAAACTATCTTTCTTTTTGTATAATCATCACTCAAGTAAAATTCATTCATATCATCCATTTCAATATCACTGCTAAGAGTAAAACTGTCAAAAAAAACTTTTTCTAAATCGGCAAAATGCAAGTTAAATTC
>JALVWW010000318.1 GCA_027023175.1 Campylobacterales bacterium | reverse complement strand
AGATAAACTCTTTTAAAATAGATCCTCATAGAATTGAAGAGATAAAAGACAGTAAAAACAGACTTTGGGTAAATGACTCAAAAGGCACAAATATACATGCTACTTTACAAGCTGTAAAAAGATATAAAGATAAAAAAATTTATCTTATCCTTGGCGGTGATGACAAGGGGGCAGATTTAAAACCTCTTTTTGAAGAGCTGAAAAAATTAAATGTAACCGTTTATGCAACCGGCAGCAATAAAGAAAAGATAGTCAGCCTATGCGGGGATATTAAAAAAGATATTAAAAAATTTGACAACCTGGAGGATATCATTAACGATATTAATAATTTTTTACAAACAGATGAAGTAGCTCTGCTTTCCCCTGCCGCTTCAAGCCTGGATGAATATCCATCCTACAAAACAAGAGGCGAACTTTTTAAAAAATTAGTTTATAAACTATAGAGTTTTAAGTTATTTTTTAAAACTTTTAGCTATAATTTCATTTTCATAAATTTGGCCAGATAGCTCAGTCGGTAGAGCAGGTGACTGAAAATCACCGTGTCGGCGGTTCGATTCCGTCTCTGGCCACCACCTCCAATATACTCCACCGATAAAATTGCTTCACTAAAACTTAATTTAAACCAAAAAAGAGTAGAATTTTATAAAGGGTACCTCTAATAATAGGTAATGCCCTAAAATATTCTACAAAGTGAAATATATGGTAAGAAATAGAATTACAGAAGAGACTGCTTTATTTGCAAGTGTGGCAAAATGGTTATTTTATTCGACTATCATAGGATTGGTTGTAGGTGCCGGTGTTTCACTCTTTTTAAAAATAATAGAGTATTTTATTGACAGGCAAGGACTATTACCTTTTCACTACTATTTTTTACTCCCTTTTGCACTTTTAAGCTCAGTTTATCTTGTCAAAAAATTTGCTCCCGATGCCGAAGGACATGGAACAGAAAAAGTCATACAAGCAATTCATGAAAAAAACGGAAAAATTGATGTTGCGGTAATTCCGGTAAAAGTTTTGGCAACTATTATCACTATAGCTGCGGGAGGCTCAGTGGGTAAAGAAGGACCCAGTGCCCAGATAGGTGCAGGTGTTGCCTCACTATTTGCCTCTTTTTTAAAATTTAGCGATGAAGATAGAAAAGCTATCGTCATTTGCGGTATCAGTGCAGGTTTTGCAGCAGTTTTCGGCACTCCGATCGCCGGAGCGGTATTTGGAGTAGAAGTTTTGATAGTAGGCTCTATTTTATACAGTGTACTTTTGCCCTCATTTATAGCTGGTTTTGCCGCTTATCTGGTATCTCAAACCATGGGTACTCCATATATAGAGTTTCATTTTAATTTTTTTCCCAAGTATGGATTGGATGAATTACTTTTTGCCAAAGTTGTCATTGCAGGTATATTGTTTGGTCTTATATCTGATCTTACCATAACAGTTGTTCATGCCATAGGACACTGGGTAAAAAGAGACCTTGTAATGGGGTATGTCAAAAAAACTTTTATAGGCGGTCTGTTCCTTATAGGTCTTGCTTTGATGTTTGGCGACCAATATCTCGGTCTTGGAATGCAACAAATCGCAAACAGCATAAACAATCCCACAGGTGGTGGAGTTCACTGGTATGACTTTTTTCTAAAAATTATTTTTACCGGTCTCAGCCTTGGATTTGGGGGGAGTGGTGGAGTTATAACGCCTCTATTTTTTATAGGCTCTACCAGCGGAAACGCCATAGGGCATCTTCTAAACGGCAATATACAGTTTTTTGCAGCCATAGGACTGGTAAGCATCATAGCAGGAGCAGCCAATACTCCTATAGCGGCAGCCATCATGGCATTAGAGCTTTTTGGCATCCAATCAGCCCATTATGCGGCGATATCAGGTATCATTTCATATCTTATAACAGGACACAGAAGTATATATCCATCTCAAATACTAGCTTTTAAAAAGTCTCAATTTTTAGAAGTACCTACGGGTCACGATATGGAACATACCAAAGTTGTAGGAACCAGTTCTGTAACTCTAAACAAACTAAGAGAAAGATGGCAAAAAAACAAGGGGTTGAAAGAGACACCGCAGGATTCTAAAGAGTGATACTCTTTCTTATCTCTTTATAGTTTGGAAATATTTCAGCTACTTCTTCCCAAAACAGACGGGAGTGGTTTTTGTGCTTTATATGAGCCAATTCATGAACTATAACATAATCAATCTCATTAAAGGAAAGTTTTGCAAGCATTGTATTGAAGGTTAAAATATTTTCATAAGAACAACTGCCCAACCTTCTTTTCATTTTCCTGAATTTTATTCCTTTTGGAAACAGTAACATTCTTTGGCTGTAATATCCAACTCTTAGAGTGATGTATTTTTCCAACTCTTTTTTATAGAATTTTTCTACTGTTTTTTGAGGATTTAGGTGAAATTTACTATGGTAAAATATAGAATTTCCTCCAATTTTTATACTCTCATTTTTACCTACCGCATACATAAA
This sequence comes from Campylobacterales bacterium, assembly GCA_027023175.1. GTDB lineage: Bacteria > Campylobacterota > Campylobacteria > Campylobacterales > JALSKU01 > JALSKU01. The sequence goes on along the minus strand of JALVWW010000318.1, from coordinate 3,960 downwards.
TATAAACTTTTGTCCAAAAAAGTATATGATACCTTCATTTTCATATACATTATCTTTTTTTTGCTTCAAGGCATTTTTTTCTTTGGCTTTTTCTATCCACTCTTTTTTATCCTCCAAAACTTTTAAAGCCTCTTTTTTCATCTTTTTTGAGCTTGTCAATATGACATTATTATCTTTATCCACTTTGATGTATATATGTTTAATGTTTGGTTTAATGATATGGATATATTCCACCTAACAATCTCCTTTTTACTAAAGCAAGCTTCAGTAAAAATTCCCCTCACTAAAGCTTTGCCTTCGGCAAGAGAAACACTCATGATTTTTGTTTCTATTTGTGTTTTGAAACATGAGTGTTTCATAAAATTTACTTTTTTTAGTATAATTATACCATTACCGCTGAAAAAGGAGCTGTGTTATGGCTGAAAAAGCAAAAAAGAAAAACAACAAAGTACAGATTTGGGTAAAAAAAGAGACCCTTGAATATGAAGAAGAGCTTAGAAAACTTCAAGTTGAACTGCTCAAATTTCAAAATCATGTCAAAGACAAAGGTTTAAAATATCTTTTAATATTTGAAGGAAGAGATGCCGCAGGAAAAGGCGGTACCATAAAAAGAGTAACAGAACACCTTAACCCAAGGGGTGCAAGAGTGGTAGCCCTTGAAAAGCCAAACGAAAAAGAGAAGACCCAGTGGTATTTTCAAAGATATGTAGAGCATTTACCAAGCGCGGGTGAAATAGTGCTTTTTGACAGAAGTTGGTATAATAGAGCCATGGTAGAGCCTGTTATGGGCTTTTGCACCGAAAGAGAACATCACAAATTTTTAAAAGATGCACCTGATTTTGAAAGAATGATAGTTGAAAGTGGCACAAAAATATTTAAATTTTATTTTTCCGTCTCAAAAGAGGAGCAGGCTAGGAGATTCAAAGCAAGAGAGACAGACCCCTTAAAACAGTATAAATTTTCTCCGGTTGACAGAGAGTCTCAAAAACTTTGGGATGAATACACTTTGGCAAAATTTATGATGCTAAGCTCCACTCACACCGAATATGCCCCCTGGACCATAGTAAAAAGCAACAATAAGAAAAAAGCCAGACTCAACTGCATAAAACATATCTTGAATTTTGTGGATTATCCTGATAAAATTGCACCCGAAGAAATTGTTGTAGATAGAGATATCATTGTTTACGGAAGAGATGAAGCTATCAGAATGGAAAAAAGTTTCAAATTTAAAAGCGAAGTGTAAGGAGGGTAAAAAATGAGTGAAAAGATAAAGATAGTTTGTCCAAACTGCCATAAAATAAACGCAATTCCCGCAAACAAAGAGATACATAAAGCAAATTGTGGAAATTGTGGACATTCACTGTTTGACACTCACCCTGTTTCTTTGGATGAAAGCAGTTTTTCAAAGCATATAAACGGTAGTGACATACCTGTTGTGGTCGACTTTTGGGCCGAGTGGTGCGGACCATGCAAAATGATGGCACCGAACTTTGAAGCTGCAGCTTCTCATTTCCCCTTAAAAGCACAATTTGCCAAAGTAAATACCGAACACTATCCCACACTTTCAGCACAGTTTGGTATAAGAGGCATTCCTACCATTATCATCTTTAAAAATGGTACTGAAGTACACAGAGTTTCAGGTGCGTTAGACCAAAATTCCATTGTAAATTTAGTAAGAAACTTTGTCTAAAATAAAAGCAATTTGGCACATATTTATATATGTGCCTTTTTTCATTTTTCTACTTGGTTGTACTCCAAAAAATATAAAAAATCCCATTAAAAAACATACAATTGAGTTGCAAACTCTCATATCAGCAAACTCATTGATACCTATAAAAGCCGATGTTGATATATTTTGGAGTCATTTTTATGCTCCATGGGCTTTGCAGGGTTTTGATATAGACAAAAGTGATGCTATGTGGGCAAACAGAGTTTTTTTAACCGGCAGATATTATGCAGAAAACAAACTGCCGTGGAAAAAGAGTGAAATAGAAAATATCATCAAACAGACAAATTTTCAGGATTTTATGCAAATACCATTTTATGCCATAACAACTTCAAGTGTGCAGGTAAGAAATCTACCCACAAACAAACCTTTTATGAAAAATCCGAAACTTGACGGAGAGGGTTTTGCGTTTGATTATCTGCAAAATACAAGACTTCATATCAACACTCCCCTTTTCGTATCTCATACAAATATTGACGGTTCATGGGCTTTTGTCAAAAATCCGTCATCCTATGGATGGATACCGATACAGCATATTTATAAAATATCGAAAAAAGAGTTAAAAAATTGGGAAAATTACCCTAAAATAGTTATTACAAAAGATAAGATGCCCATATATGATACTTCACAAAATTTTCTTAGTTATGCAAAAATCGGAGCTCTGTTTCCTATTGTAAAAATTGAAAAAGATTTTTACAAAAGCTTTATATATAATCGTTTGGCAGGAAAAATATATGTAGAGATACCAAAAGATTTTGCCTCTTTGTTTCCTTTGAAGTTTACCAAAAAAAATATATTTAAAATCACAAAGCAACTCTTACAGGAAAAGTACGGTTGGGGAGGCTTTTTGGGCAATCGTGACTGCTCGGCTTTAACTCAAGACTACTTTAGAGCGTTTGGTGTCTGGATACCAAGAAACTCATCTTTTCAAAACAAAGCAAAAAACAGCATACTTTTAAAAGATAAAACTCCGCTCCAAAAAGAAAAAATTATACAAAAATATGGCATACCTTTTATAAGTCTTTTGCATTTAAAGGGCCACATTATGCTTTATGTGGGCAATTACAACTCTAAAGCCTATGTACTACACAATCTTTGGGGCATACATACAAAAAATAACCATAGATATTTGATAGGAAGAGCTATACTTTCTGACCTATACCCTGGAGAGCATCTATCAAATCTTGAAAAAAATTCTCTTCTCATAGAGAGAGTTGATAATTTGATAATATATCCTGACAGTGTATCTATTAGAGACGACTTTTAGCCATCTTTAGTATCAAATATCCTACCAAGCCGGAAAGAAAAGAGCCAAGAAGTATAGCCAGCTTATCAGCATAATGATATATCTGAGTATCATTATATGCCAATGAGTCCACAAAAAGACTCATGGTGAAACCTATACCCGTAAGTACGGCAACCCCATATAGCTGAAACCAGCTGCTGCCTTTTGGCAAACTTGCCCATCCGAGCTTGATGGCTACATAACTAAACCCAAAAACTCCTGCTTGCTTCCCTACAAAAAGTCCAAGCATTATACCCATAGGAACGGTATCAAGCATATCTTTTAATGAGATACCTTTTAAGCTCACTCCTGCATTTACAAAAGCAAAAAGCGGCAATATCAAAAAAGCAACCCAATAGTGTAAGTCATGCTCCATCTCTTTTGCCATAGAAAATTTACGACCCTCTTTATCTGTAGAGTTTAAAGGAATAAAAAAAGCAAGAGCAACACCGGCCAGAGTTGCATGCACTCCAGACTTCAAAACACTAACCCACAAAATAATACCTACCAATATATAAGCTGCCTTTTTAATAACTCCAACCTTATTCATCACAAAAAGTATTACTAACGAAATAGAGGCTACCGCAATAGACATGGTTGATAAATCAGTAGTATAAAAGAGAGCTATAATAATGATGGCACCAAGATCATCTATAATAGCCAAAGCCATTAAAAAAAGCTTTAATGATATAGGCACTCTATTTCCAAGCAGCGAAAGAATACCAAGAGCAAAAGCTATATCGGTTGCGGTCGGTATCGCCCAACCTTTCATGGCAAAAGATTCGTTTTGATTTATAAGTATAAATACAACTGCGGGCATTACCATGCCACCCAGTGCAGCGATACCCGGAAGTGCAACTTGCTTGATGGATGAAAGCTGACCTTCCAAAACTTCTCTTTTTACTTCCAAACCTATCAAAAAGAAAAAAACAGCCATCAAACCATCATT
>JALVWW010000317.1 GCA_027023175.1 Campylobacterales bacterium | reverse complement strand
CGCTAAGAGCGGTAATCACACTCATATAAAGCGGCTCTCCTACGGCTCCGGGCTCTTTTGTCCTATCAAGTACTGCTATCTTTTTAACAGTTTTCGGTAAAGAGTTAGCAAAAAGTTTTGCATCAAACGGAGAAAAAAGTCTTACCTTTAAAACCCCTACTTTTTCACCCTGACCTACTAGATACTCTACTGTCTCTTCGGTGGCTTCAGCTGCTGAACCCATAAGCACTATAACTTTTTGGGCATCTTCGGCACCATGGTATTCATAGACATTGTACTCTCTACCTGTAAGCTTGGCAAATCTATCCATATACTCTTGCACTATTGAAGGAACTTTTAGATAGTAAGGGTTGACTGTTTCTCTTCCTTGAAAATAGACATCAGGATTTTGAGAAGTTCCTCTTATAAAAGGATTATCAGGCTTTAATGCTCTATCTCTATGGTATCTGACCAAATCCATATCTATCATCTCTTTCATAACTTCTTCATCAATCAGTTCTATCTTGTTTACCTCATGAGATGTTCTAAAACCGTCAAAAAAATGCACAAACGGCACTCTTGATTTTAATGTAGAAGCTTGAGAGATAAGAGCAAAATCATGAGCTTCTTGCACAGAGTTTGAGCTAAGAAGTGCAAAACCTGTTTGTCTGACCGCCATAACATCTTGATGATCGCCAAATATAGAAAGAGCTTGAGCAGCCAAAGATCTAGCTGCAACATGAAAAACTGTCGGAGTTAATTCACCTGCAATTTTATACATAGTCGGGATCATCAACAAAAGCCCCTGGGATGCGGTAAATGTAGTAGTCAAAGCACCTGCCTGTATGGCACCGTGAGCTGTAGCACTAGCTCCACCCTCACTTTGCATCTCCATAATAAGCGGAACCGTACCAAAGATATTTTTTTCACCTTTAGAACTGTAAACATCACTAAGTTCTGCCATTGGAGAAGATGGAGTGATGGGGTAAATGGAGATAACTTCATTAACCTTGTGGGCGACTCTTGCAACCGCTTCATTTCCATCAATCGTTGCAAATTTTTTACTCATAAATAACCCCTTTAAAAAGTTTTTCTATTATTCTACATCTTTAAACTTTTATATTTAATAATTTATAAGGTTTATGTTAAATAAAAGGGGTCAGGTTATCAATTATTATTTTTTTACCGATCTTCTTTTAAGCAAAGGTCTAAGAGCATTCTCCTGTCCCAAATACAAGCTAAAGCCAAAGCTTGTTATATAACTTGTTATAACAGCAGAAGTCATGGGGATAACAACATCAGCATGACTCATTTCCGTAATCATTACAATAGCCGCTAAAGGTGTCTTAGCTGCAGCAGATAGTGCTGAACCCATACCGGCTAATGTAAACATTACCATCTCATTTGGAAACATGTGACCGAAAATATTACCTGTTGCCGCACCTATGATGAGATTGGGCAGGACTAAACCGCCGGGAATTCCAAATCCTATAGTAAGACTTGTTATCATAAGGGTAAAAATAATAATAGCAATATCAACATATATAGGAAATGGGACTTGAGCTAATTTTGAAACTATACTCATATGAGCAGGAGCTGAGAGCATATCTATATCTTTAGTTACAATATACAATCCTATCAAAAATGGAATAGCCACTAAAGTACCTAAAATAGGTCTTTTTACTGCACTTATTATCTTTGATACATCAATACTGAAATGAAATAAAAATGTATATATATAAGTTATCAAAGAGATAACAAGTCCCATAATAATAATATAAGGAATACTTGTCAATGTCCATTCGGGTTTATCCGTCAAAAGTATAAAAGGATGAGTACCTCTAAAAAATGAAAAAGTTAAATAGCTGATGATAGAAGCAATTATCATAGGAGTAAAAGGGCGATAGTCAAAGTCATACATATTTTCAAGCTCCATTGCAAATATACTACTACCCAAAGGAGCTTTTAAAAGAGCTCCGGTAAATGCTCCTCCTCCAATAAGACCAAGGATATTTTTATACCCCTTTCCAAGACCGTAAGACTTTCCTACCCATTCACCTATACCAACACCTAAAAAAAATGAAGGACCTTCTCGACCCGCTATAAAGCCTCCTGAAAGTACAAAAACAGAAAGTATAAATTTATAAACTAGTGATTTGAATTTTAAATATGTTTTAGACTTTAAATGAAGTACCGAATACCCGATACCCGCACCTGCGACAGAAGTATCTTTTGAAGTCAAAAAACCTACCATTACAGATACAAGCAAGGGATATATAAGTACAATGATAACATTTGTTGTTAAAAATTTATTGATATTTATGATTAGCACATCCATCAATGCGGCAATAGAGCCTGTAATAAAACCTACAGCTATAGCAAAAGGTATCCATCTGCCGAAAAAATGTGAAATAACAAGAAAATCAAACTTCAATTCTATATTTCTATTGAAACATCTTTTGATATAACCTTTATAGTCTATCTTATTTGCTATAGAACATTCCTCTGTTTTTTTATCTACTTTACACTCTTGCTCTTCTTCATTACTATTTTTTTGCTCTTCTTGCATCACTTCTCCAATAAGATTACCTCTTGTACTAAGTATATAGCAATTTATATGAAAAATCAATAAATAATAAAAAAATAATAGTATAAATAAAAAATAAGCTTAGAGCTAGTATAATGATTATATAAAGAAATAAAAAAAGAAATAAGATAGGTGAAATATTGTTTGGGGTTGAAATTTTACATTTTTTTGTTATCCCTGTTATTATAGGAGTTATAGGAGGGTTTTCTGCTATATTTTTTAGGGAATTTATCTCTTTTTTTACATATATATACAATTATTTGGATATATTTCACTCTACATATTTTTATCTATTTACAATGCCTCTTATCTTTTATATATCCTATTTTATTGTAACAAAATTAGCCATCAATCCATCAAATGTAACAATAGATGAAATAGCAAAAAAGATCTCTTTAATGATAGGCAAATTCTCCTTTTTAAAGGGAGTAATAGTTTTATTTATCACATCCTTAAGTATCGGTTTTGGTGTACCGGTTGGCAGAGAAGGCCCCATAGCAAAACTTGGAGGACTAATGAGTGAAATATTTTTAATTGTCTCAAAAGTTCCTAGAATTGACCTTCCTATATACTTAAGTGCCGGTGTATCAAGTGCGATAGCCGCAACTTTCAATGCTCCAATTGCCGGTATCATTTTCGGCATAGAGATAATAATAGGTAAAATAAACTCATATATTATAATTCCTTTAGTAGTATCTTGTGCAACTGCTACATTAATTGCAAGAGAATTTTTAGGAGATTTTACCGCATTTTATGTACCTCATCTCTTTTATGATGAAAGATATCTTTTTTATGTTCCTTTAGAAGCCGTCATTCTTGGGTTTATTTGTGCATTTTTTATGTTTGCCCTTAAGCAACTTAGAATCTTAAGAGTTACTTACAGAAGATATTGGGGCATAGTTGTAATTGTATTTGGTTTTATTGTTGGAGTTTTGATAGTGTTAACACCACAAACAAGAGGGGTAGGATATGAGTATGTTGCAAAAATATTTCATGACACTTACAACTCTTTTGATGCTCTCAAAATTATGTTTGCAAAGCTTATAGGTGTTATTCTTAGTATAGGTAGTGGAATATTCGGCGGCATTATGTCTCCAAGTATCTTTATAGGTGCTTTTGGAGGATATTGGTTTGGAAATGAATTGGTTCAGTATGGATTAGATCCTTTAGTTTTTACTCTTGTAGGAAGCGCTACGATGCTTGCGGGAGTTTCAAGAGCACCGCTTAGAAGCTCTATCATCATAACTGAACTTACCCACTCATACCAGCTACTTTTACCTATACTCATATCATCTTCCATTGCAAGTTTTATTCTTTCTAAAATGGAGCCAGGCTCTTACTTCAAAAGAGGTCTCATACAAAGAGGTATAGATATAGAAAATGAAGATATAGTAAAATACCTTAAACAATGCAATTTAAAAAAATTTGTAGAAAAAGTTCAGCCTCTTAAAAGTGATATAAATATAAAATCAGCTATAAAAATATTTAAAAAACTTCATGTATCTTATTTGCCGGTTGTAGAAAATGAAAAACTTATAGGTATAGTATCGCTAAGAGATATAAGAAAAAGGCACTTTCTAGGAAAAAGAAGAGTAAAAATAGCAGAGATAATGAGCGAAGAGCCATTTTCTATAAGTGAAAATTTTTTACAAGAGGATCTTTTTAAAGCTCTATCTATGCTAAATGCAAACTATGTTCCATATACTACAAAAGATGGCAAATATATAGGGATGTTAAACATAAATAAACTTTTAAAAGATCTCTCCTTTTCACAAAAGATATATGATATAAGGGCACATTAAAGAGATCGCTCTATACTAATCAACTCTTTTACCCCATTATACAAATCTTTTACACACTCTACTTCGCTTATACCCAATCTTCGTCTATTACTTATATCAAAAATTCCGCCCTCACTTTTTGAGTGTTCGCCATGTATGCCTCTTATTTGGAGATGAAATTTATCGGTTACGGTTTTAAAAAGTTTTTTATCTTGCGAAAGTTTAGGCAATTTTATATGAACACTTGCTCTCATAGCGGTTCCTAAATTGGTCGGACAAGATGTGATGTATCCTAAATGATCACTTTTTAAAAATTTCATATCTTTTTCAAGTTCATTCACGGCATTTGCAAGTCTTACAAAAACCTCTTTTATATCTCCGCCTTGTTGCATTGAGATGATACGAAGCTCATCCTCTTCATTTATCCAAACCAAAAATGTTTTTTTCTTGTTGTGAAATATACCCCTGCCTTCAGGCCAATCTCTATTTAATCCCGCAGCTTCCAAAAATCTATCACCCTCTTTAAATAAAAAGTGCTCTTTTATAAGCTTTTCTTGAACGGCAGATGTCATACCTTTTAGAGGAAAATACTCTCCTTGCAAATCACCTTTGAAAGATTTTAATGTACCGCTTACAATCTTTTCTACTTCATCTCTTTGCTCTTTTGATATGATAGTTCCAAGCGGAAATCCATCCAAATTTCTTCCTACTCTTATACGAGTAGATAGTATAAGCTCACTTTTTGGATCAGGATTATCTATATCAAGTTTATTGGGATCAAAATCACTCACATGTTTTTCATTTTTACCAAATCCATGATACTCTTGAATGATAGGATCAAACAAAAGATCAAACACTTCATAAGACTCTTTATCACCGGCATACACTCCTATAGAACTATCTGGATTTTTAACTCCCGAATTTATAGCCATTTCAAGAGTAAAACCGTTTGGAGTCTTTCTATCTTTTAACTCATCAAAAACCTCTTTTGTTAAATATTTACAAAGCATTGACTTGCAATCTTTTGGGAAGTTAGGATATTTCATTGACAACCTTTTTGTTTTAGTATAGAATACATTAAGTAAAAAGTAGATTAATTCTACAAATTTTAAGGCATGTTATGAACACTCAAAGAGTTTTAAAAATACTTCAAGAGGAGATAGTTCCCGCCCAAGGTTGCACCGAACCTATAGCTTTAGCTTATGTATGTGCCAAAGCTACGGAAATTTTAGGAAAAACTCCAAAACATATAGATATATATGTTTCAGGCAATATGATAAAAAATGTAAAGTCAGTCGCCATTCCAAATTCAAACGGTTTAGTAGGTATAGAAGCAGCTTGTGCTATGGGTGCTTTAAAGGGCGATGCTCCAAAAGAGTTGATGGTTATAGCTGATGTAAAAGAGGATGAACTAAGTGATGTAGAAAATTATCTAAAACAAAACCGCATAAAAGTCATACATCAAGATACAGACATACCTCTATATGCAAAAGCTATTGTTTTTTATGATGATAATTCAGCAATGGTAGAGATAAAGCATTTTCATACAAACATAACCAAGATAGAAAAAAACGGAAAAAATTTACTTTTACAAGCTTGTAATGATATTGAGTTTAATTCCCCTAAAGAAGATCGAGAAAAATTGAGTATAAAAGGCATATATGGGCTTGCAAACACTATAGATATCAAGTTGATTCAGGAGCTTTTTGAGCAAGTCATAGAAAAAAACAGTACCATTGCCCAGGCCGGACTTGACGGAGAGTATGGGGTAAATATAGGCTGCATGATAAATAAAAGTATAAAAAACGGTCTTTATGGAGATGATCAGCGAAATAGATGTGCCAGTTTTGCTTCAGCTGGAGGAGATGCCAGAATGAGCGGATGTTCGCTTCCCGTGATGACCACAAGCGGTAGCGGCAATCAAGGCATGGCAGCATCACTACCTGTTATTAAATACTGTAAAGATCAAAATATTCCAAAAGAAAAAATGATAAGAGCCCTCTTCTTTTCACATCTTGCAACTATACACTTAAAGTCCAGCATTGGAAGACTCTCAGCTTTTTGCGGAGTTATTTGTGCTACAAGTGCGGTAAGTGGAGCTTTAGCATATCTTCAAG
>JALVWW010000316.1 GCA_027023175.1 Campylobacterales bacterium | reverse complement strand
AATCAAAATCTCCATGTGTATTTTCAAGCTCCAAAAGTATCTCTACCAAGCTTCTATTTTCAGCTAAATAGCTATCTCTCCTATCACTTTCAGGGATTAAATTTTCAAAAACAGGAAAAAGTGTTGTCGCATAAAATTTTTTATCTTCTTTTAGACCATCAAGCTTTTTATCCTTGTAGCTTTTGTCATACTCAAAGCTATAACGCCCCTCATTATAAGCCAAAAAACCGATGAGTTGTCCACTTTTTAAAACGGCTATTTTTGTGAAGGTTAGGGTATTTTTGTTGTAGTTCATTTTTTTATTCTCCTTTTAACAAAAATTCGAGCAAAATCATCTTCATCAATACCTTTACCAATCTTAGTTAAATTATCAAATTTATAACAAAATGATAAATTCTCATCTTCAACAATGGTTAGCCATTCACTATCATCAGTAGAAATATTATTTTTATTGACATTGACAATAAAATCATAAAGTTTTCTCTTTTTATATGCAACCTCTTTAGAGAAATTATATCTCTCTTCATAATCTTCTATCTCTTGAAGTTTTAATTTATCTGTCATATACTCTTGATAGTATTTTTTTGCAGAAGAATTTACCTCCAAAAAAACAGGTACAGTATAATCATTTTTTTCAATAATCTGAAACTTAGTAGAGAGCGTTTGAAAATCAAGACGATTTATAATTTTTTCAAAAGATTGAGCTTTGAGTTCATTGTATTTTTTCACCTTTTTAAAATATAATTTTGTTAACTCTTCAAAATCTGCTTCTTCTTTTTCATTATCTAATAAAGCCTTAGTAAATTCTAAATACTCTTTCTCATAAACATACTCTCCAAACAAAAGTTTACTACTCTCTTTTTTTAGACTCACAATATGGAGTGACTCAACAGACTCTTTTCTTAAGAAATGTCTATTTACTCTACCTGCTGTTTGTACAATCGAATCTAGTGGAGCTAAATCACGAAATCCAATCTCAAAGTCCAAATCCACACCTGCTTCTATTACTTGTGTAGAGACAACTATTACCTTTTTAGTTTTAATACTCTTTTGAATTTCAGCAATAACCTCTTTTCTATGATAGGGTGCTAGTGTAGTAGAGAGATAATAGACTATGTACTCTTCTCTTTTTTCTTGAATTAACTCAAAAAATTCCGTAGAAGATTTTTTTGTATTTAAAACAACCAAAACAGACTGTTTCCCCTCTATTTTTTTTGATACAAAATCAACAAACTTTTCAATAGTTTGAGTATTATCAAAAGATGGAATAAGTTTATGCCGACTTCCTCTATTTTTAATAAACTCTTTAAAATTTATTGTTTCAGCCAATTCTATATACTCATCTTGTTTAAAAATAAGAGGCTTTGTTGCTGTCATAAGTATGATTTTCACCTCTAAATTCTCAACCAACCAAAATAACATCTTTCGTATTAAAAGCCAATGTTCTGCATTTAAAACTTGTGGTTCATCTAAAACTAAAACACTATTTTGTAAAGCAGAAAACCGATAGAGATATGAGGCTTGATTGCTACTAAAAGCATAAAAAAGTTGGATAAAAGTTGTAACCACAATTTCACTACTCCATGACTCTACCATTTTGAGTACATCTTTTACATCAGTAGCCTCATTTAGTTTATAATCAGCCAAATAGTGATGTTTTATAAGATAATCAAACTCATTTTTCTCAAAATCATTAGGCATATAGTGAGTCAATATCTTTTTTATCTCATTATAGTTTTGCTCAATAATATTGGTCAATGGCAGAGCATATATAATCTTCTCTTTTTGATACTTCTCTTTTAACTTAAAAGCAAAATTGAGTGTTGCTAATGTTTTCCCTGCTCCTGTTGGTGCTGTTACCATAAAGATATTTTTACTACTAACGCTATTATAACTTACTTGTTTATCTAAAGTATCAAATAGCTGTTGTCGTATATCATCTTTTTTACTTTTAAAACTTTGTACTTTTTTCTCAATCATATTAAAAGGAATAGGTGCAAGAGTAGATTTTCTTTGATAATCTTCATAAGCAAAAGGAAGTTTAGAAGCCATATTTCTATCTGCAAATATTAGTAATGAGTAGAGATAAGAGGTTCTAAAAAATAGTTCAAAAAGATTCTTCTCTTTGGCAAACTTGTTTCTTAGTCTTCTTAAATCTTTGACACTACTTTTTAATGACTCTTTGGTTAAAAAAAGTTCAAAATCAAAACTCAATAGTGACTCTATTATTTTTTTATCTATTTGATAACTCTGCATTAATGCTATTAACTCATCTTGGTAAACGCTTTTAACTATCTCTACTCTTGTTTGCAAATCATCTATTTGTGGCTTTAACTCTTCTTCTGTTCTACCATTAAAAAAAGAGGATATTAGCTCTTCCATATCTCGTAAATCACTATGATGATTAATTACAAAAACAGCTATCAAAAAGAGTTTTTCATCGGTAACTCCAAAATGCTTTAAAAAAGCAATTGTAAAGTGTATAGAGATAAGTGTATGGTTTGATTTTGCTCCATACTTTTTACCTTTTTTTAAAATCTTTTCATCTTGAAAAAAAGAGGTAAGTTTTCCAAAGTCATGACATATTCCCAAAATAAAAGCCAACTCTTTATCAAATAAAGCTCTCTCTTTCATCACTTTTGCTACATAAAAAAGATGTTCTGAAAGCAAATTTCCATTAGAGTGAGAATAGACTTTAGAAGACATAGACAATCTCTCCTTTAGCTGTTTCTATCAAACGACCATCAACTGTTAAAACATCTGAAACATTAAAAGATAAACTCTCTTTTAGTGTTACTAAAATCTGCAATCTTTTTGTCTCTGTCAATATATCAACCACACCTAATGACTCTCTACCATTTTTAAAATTATAGACAATACGGTTTTTTTCATAATGAAAAAATCCTTTCTCATCATCAAAAGATAAATCATCAATAATATCAATGGGTATTACAGAGTCAATATAGTAACTATCTCCACCTTTTAACTCTTGATACTCAATCTTTTCATATCTATCAATATCTGCTAAACACTCTGTTGTACCCATATATCGCAAATAACCATTGCCATTATCTATTGCCTTTAATATCTCATCTTCATTCTCCCCCTCATAAAAAATACGATAAGTAAGTCTATCATCACTACTACTTCGTATATACTCCATCTTCATTTGAGAGTGAAAGTTTTTAGCAAACCCATCTGTTTTTAAAAAGTTTACAGTTTTAACCTCTTTTGTAATGGGTGTTTTTAGACAGACCCCAACAAAAGAGTTTTGAAACTCATCATAATAGCTATCATGCTCTTTTCCTAAAATAGAAGCCAATAATCCCAAAACAGAAGTTCTTGGAAAAAATGGATAGCTCACTACAGAAGAGTTATAAAAAAAGTTTCTAAATTGTGCTAACTCTGCTGAAATATCTATATAAATCATTTTAATCTACTTTTATAGATATATCTATCTTTTCAACTAAATTTTCATTATCAATTTCTATATCGGTTTTTAAATCTCCATTATGATAAAGATATACTTTATTAATTATCTCTTTATTTGTTTCTATATACTTTTTAAGCTCACTAACTTGAAATATAAAATCATCTGTTCCATAAACTTTTTTAGTCGTATCCATAGAGACAAATCGTCTTAAATCTTTTGGATTAAATCCATTTTTATACTCTATTCTTACATAAAACAGTGAATTGTGTCCTATCTTGCTACGACTAAGTACAGACATTTGAGGGACACTTTTAATAATGTATCTATCTAAATTTTTAATATCTTCATCGATTAAATGATTTTTAGTAGCTGTTTTAGCATTTACTACTCCATAGAAGCCAATAAGCCCATATTTTAACCGTTGGTCAACACCTAAAGTCTCTGCTACTGGTGAGACGGTATGTGTCTCTATCTCTGCTTTATTAAAACTTCGTCCATATTGAAACTGAACAGCACCATAATAGTTGGATTTTAGATACTTCTCTGCATCTCCTGTAACTACTCCAAAGTAAGCAATATCTTTAAATGATTGGAGAAATTTATCACTACTATCTATCTTGTTATCTTTATTTTTTTCGTTATAAATCTTAATACCATATTTAATCAAATCAGACATTTTCTTGGCTTTTTTTATTGTTGTTTTACCACTCTTTGTTTCTGATACTTCAACATTGGGTTTAATAATAATCGGTTTATTATCATACTCTTCCATATAGTCACGAATAAATCGTTTAAGTCTCAAATCTGTAACTTCAACAAAACCTCTTGAGTCTGTTCTTGGCTTATTCTCGTTATCTGGGTCACCATTTGGATTGGTATTGATTGCCTCATATACAAAAAGTATCTCACTGTTTTTTATACTATTATTGTTATCCATTTTATTTATTCTCCTCTTTTTCTTTATTGATTTTTGCTCCAATTTTATTGGAAATGGTTGTTGATAGTTCATACCCAAAGGCTATAAGATAGGCACTCTTTTCAGGGCTAATATCTATCTCTTTTTGATTAAGAGCTATACCAAGGTCTGATAACCTTTCTCTTTTGTTATCAAGTCTATAGATAAACTTTCCATAGTCTTTAAACTTATCTTCTATATAACCAATATAGCCCATAACCTCATCAATTCTCATACCTGTAAAATTCATTTTACGCATAAAAACTTTTTCTATATCTGTGCTTTTATTTGATTTTACATCACTAACAGTCTCTTGAAGAATCATGCCCAAATCAAAAAGTCCAATCTCTAAATTAGACCACTCAAAACCTAGAGTTTCTGCTATCTCTTTTGTCTCTTTTTTTCGATAGAGCTTTTTCTTATTATCATTTTCATAAGACTCTATTATATTATCAATATCAAATGTCAAATTTTTCTCCTTTTTTCTTAAATTGTCTATAATTAAAATATTTGCTATATCTAAAAGTAAATATTTATAATGTGCCTGATATACTTTTTCATCTATACTTGCTATAAATTTTCTCTTAACCAATGGTAAAAACTTCTTAATAAGTTTCTCTATCTCTAACTCCTTTTCATTTAAAAATGCTTCAAATATCTCAAAAGAGACTCTTTTGTCTGCTTTGGATATGGTTGAGAAAATATCTGAAAAATTCCCTTTCCAAGTTCTATAAGTAAGCTCATCATTCAGTTCATTGATAAAATTGAAAATCTGATTATATTTTTTGAAAAGATGTGGGTTGATATTTCGTAGATTTAAAATGGATTGATGCATTAATTTTTCTTTTTCTGTAATAAAAATATTTAAAATCACTTTCCAATCTTCATCAAAAATTTCTTCATTTTTGATTACCTTTTGTATGGTAGTTAAAGCATTTTTATCACCAAAAAGATATTGCATTGCTGATTTAATATCATCATACTCTATATCTTGACTAAAAGGAATATCTATAAACCCATATACATTAAATGATTTTTCTTTGCTCTTTTTTTTACTTTTTTTATTCTTAATTTTAATTTCTTTAAGTTTTCCAATTTGAAAATGCTGAAGAGTATCATCTGCCCTCTCTATATTTTCAAAACAATCTACACAACATCGAATATTTTTTTCTAAAGTTTTTGAATTATTCCCATAAAGTACAGATTCCATTGTGGAAGTGAAATTTTTAAGATGTTTTAAAAAAAACTGTCCTTTTCCAAGAACATCAATAAGTTTTTTAGTCTGCTTACAGAAATCACATACTCCTATAACTTCTAATTTTGAATCATCAGAAGATTTTTTTTGTTCACTTATAAGATATTTGATATAATCTTCATTTTCACAAAATAAATACTTCTTTCCATTTAAAACATATCCCAAAGTAAACAAATTATCTTTTTGATATATTTGTAAAAATGTTTTCATATCAAATATTTTATTAGTATTTATATTATAAAATTTACTACATAAAGTCATATAAACTTGCTTATTTAGAAGCCTATATCTATAAAATTTCATTAAAATTTGGAATAAAATATTTTTTAATTTCGATTGCTCTAATAAATCCTCATCTATCGCATACAATGGATTCTTTTTTCTCTGTATGACTTTCAATCGTTTCATATTATTTTTTTTAATAAGTTTAAAATCAATTCCAAAAAGATATAAAATATTATGGAAAGATAAATACTTATAAGCTGAATTTGCACTTGGTTGTTTTAGTAATAAATAGGTTTTATTTGATTTATAATCTTCACTAACATATTTTTCTGTTTCAAAATAGATATTTTTTTCTTTTTCATTGTCTAAATCAAAATACATCTTAATAGTATTTTCATACTCCTTATCAACTTCATATACCTTACTCTCCAATAAATCACGACCTTCAAGAGTATCATCTACCATATCAAATTGAATTACATTTTCATAAGCTACATCTATCATCTATTTTCTCCTCTTGACATTCTACTCCTTTTATTATAACAATGTTACTCGTTTTTTATAATTGGGTCTTTTTTTAAAATTATCACTCATATTTCGTTAAAACAACAACACAACACTCAAAACTCAAACACATCATCTTCCTCTCTCTCCTCTTTTAACCTAAACCCACTCTCTTTAGAGTAAATATCCCCTATATCTGAAAGATAATAAATCCCAAAAATA